>NZ_RCVI01000339.1:0-16921 GCF_003667455.1 Micromonospora sp. CV4
GCCCTGGGGCCGCCCGCCCTCGTTGTGGCGTGGGTGGGTCAGTTCTGGACTGAGGCGTTGGTGGTGGGGGTCAGACGGTCCGGGGTGGCGTCCAGGCCGGAGATCCAGCCGGTGACGTTCCGGGCCACGTCCTGCGCGGTCAGGCCCAGGTCGGCGAGGATCTGCGCGCGGGTGCCGTGCGGGTGCCAGTCGGCCGGTACGCCCAGGTCCTTGAGCGGCACGCGGACGTCGGCGTCGCGCATGGCCTGGCCGAGCGCGTCGCCCACACCACCGACCCGCACGCCGTCCTCGACGCTGACCACGAGTCGGTGGCTGGCGGCCAGCTCGACCAGCTCGGCCGGGACCGGGCGGACCCACCGGGGGTCCACCACGGTGACGCCGTAGCCCTGCTCGGCGACCCGGGCGGCCACCTCCATGCCCAGCTGCCCGAAGGAGCCGACGGCGACCAGCAGCACGTCGGTGCGGGCCGACTCGGCCAGCACGTCGACCGGGCCGACCCGGCGCAGCGCCGGCAGGTCCGCGGCGACCGCTCCCGTCGGGAAGCGCACGACGGTCGGGCCGTCGTTGACGGCCATCGCCTCGCGCAGCTCCTCGCGCAGCGTGGCGGCGTCCCGGGGGGCGGCGATCCGCAGCCCGGGCACCACCCCGAAGACCGACATGTCCCAGATGCCGTAGTGGCTGGGGCCGTCCGGGCCGGTGATGCCCGCCCGGTCCAGCACGAAGGTCACCGGCAGCTTGTGCATCGCCACGTCCAGCAGGACCTGGTCGAAGGCTCGGTTGAGGAAGGTCGCGTAGACCGCGACCACCGGGTGCAGGCCGCCCAGCGCCAGCCCGGCCGCCGAGGTGGCCGCGTGCTGCTCGGCGATGCCCACGTCGTACACCCGCTCGGGGTATTTGCGGGCCAGCTTCGCGATGCCGGTCGGCTCGGCCATCGCGGCGGTGATGCCCACCACGTCCGGCCGCTCGTCGGCGATGGCCAGCAGCTCGTCGGCGAAGACGTGCGTCCACTTCACCGAGGGGGCGGCCAGCAGTGCGCCGGTCTCCACGTCGAAGGCGCTGCCGGGGCCGTGCAGGCAGTCCGCCTCGTCCTCCTCGGCGGGGCGGTAGCCGTACCCCTTGCGGGTGACCGCGTGCACGATCACCGGGCCGCCGAAGTTCTTCGCCGCGCGCAGCGCCGACTCGACCGCCGCCACGTCGTGCCCGTCCACCGGGCCGACGTACTTGATGCCGAGGTCCTCGAACATGGCCTGCGGGGCGACCGCGTCCTTGATGCCCTTCTTGACCGCGTGCAGCACCTCGTACATCGGCTTGCCGACCAGCGGGGTGGAGCCGAGGGCGTCCTTGACCGTGTCGAGGACCTTCTCGTAGCCCGGGTTGAGCCGCAGCGAGGAGAGGTGGTCGGCGAGGCCGCCGATGGTGGGCGAGTAGGACCGGCCGTTGTCGTTGACCACGATGACCAGCGAGTTGCCGGCGGTGGCGATGTTGTTCAACGCCTCCCAGCACATGCCGCCGGTGAGCGCGCCGTCGCCGACCACGGCCACGACGCTGCGCGCCTCACCCCGCAGGGCGTACGCCTTGGCCAGGCCGTCGGCGTAGGAGAGCGCGGTGGAGGCGTGCGAGTTCTCGATCAGGTCGTGCTCGCTCTCGGCCTGGCTGGGGTAGCCGGAGAGGCCACCACGCTGGCGGAGCTTGTCGAAGCCGGCCTGGCGCCCGGTGAGGATCTTGTGGACGTACGCCTGGTGACCGGTGTCGAACAGGAGCCGGTCGCGGGGGGAGTCGAAGACGCGGTGCATGGCCAGCGTCAGCTCGACCACACCGAGGTTGGGTCCGACGTGCCCGCCGGTGCGGGAGACCTTGGCGATCAGGAAGTCCCGGATCTCGGCGGCGAGAACGTCCAGTTCCTCGCCGGACATCCGCTTGACGTCCTGCGGACCGCGCACCGTCCCCAGCAGCCGACCGTGGTTGGCCGTGTCCTCTTCAACGCTCATGACCGCAGAGTCTATCGGCCCTCCGATACTCCGCAGCCCGACCCGAGCCGCCCGGGCCGTGCCCGATGGCTGAGCGCCTGCTCAGAGACGGATCCGCAGCCGGCGCGGCGGGCCGGCCGGGGTGCCGGAGTAGGCCGGACCGGCCGGGGTCCACGAGCCGAGCACCGCGCCACGGGCGGCGCCGGTCACGGACGGGATCGATCCGGGCAGGCCGTGCCAGGACAGCCAGCCGAGCAGCGCGAACGCGTACGCCTCCTTGGCCTGCGCGGGCACGCCCAACTCGTCGGTGCCGCGCAGCCGCCACCGGTCGGCGCCCAGCGCGGCGAGCCGCCCCAGCAGGGTGGGGTTGCGCACACCGCCGCCGGCGGCGATGACCTCGACCACACCGTGCCGGTCGCACTCGGCGGCGACCACCCGCGCGGTCAGCTCGGTGAGTGTGGCCAGCAGGTCGTCCACGGGCACCGGCTCGCCGAGCGCGGCGAGGTGGCGGTCCAGGTAGCCGGCGTGGAACAGCTCCTTGCCGGTGGACTTGGGTGGGGCCGCCACGTAGTACGGCTCGGCCAGCAGCGCGGCGAGCAGCCCCGGGTGCACCCGGCCGGCCGCCGCCCGCGCGCCGTCGAGGTCGCACGGCTGATCGATGAAGCGGCGGGCCGCCGCGTCCAGCAGGGCGTTGGCCGGGCCCACGTCGTACCCGAGGATCGGCGCGCCCGGCGCGACCACGGTGAGGTTGGCGATGCCGCCGAGGTTCAGCGCGGCGCGCGGCCCGGCGGCGCCGTCGAGCAGCAGCGCGTCGAAGGCCGGCACCAGCGGCGCGCCCTGCCCGCCGACGGCGATGTCCGCCGAGCGCAGGTCACTGAGCACCGGTACGCCGACCCGGGCCGCCACCCGGGCCACCGCGCCCAGTTGCAGGGTGCCGAGGGCCATCCCGTCGGCGACCCAGTGGAAGACCGTCTGACCGGGCGAGATCACCGCGTCGACCCGCCCACCGGCCAGTTCCAGGCCGACGGCCGCCGCGTCGGCGAAGACCTCGCCGAGGCGGTTGTCGAGCCGGCAGACCGCCTCGATGGTGGTGGCCGCCGGCGGCAGCAGCGCGGCGATCTCGGCGCGCAGCTCCTCGTCGTAGTCCAGGCCGCGGTGCCCCAGCGGGCGCAGCCACAGGGTGTCCCCCTCGGTGACGAACTCCGCGGCCACGACGTCCACCCCGTCGTACGACGTCCCCGACATCAAGCCGACGATCTTCATCGGGTCGCTCATACCGGCGGGAGCAGCAGCCCGACCAGCTCGACGTGCTGGGTCATCGGGAACAGGTCGAAACCGCGCAGCGCCTCCAGCCGCCAGCCCAGCTCGGCGAAGGTGCGCACGTCCCGGGCGAAGGCGGCCGGGTCGCAGGCCACGTACGCCACCGCGCGCGGGCCGGCGGCGGCCAGCGCGCGCACCACCGGGGCGCCCGCCCCGGAGCGCGGCGGATCGAGGACCACCACGTCGACCGGGCCGGTGATCCGTCGACGGGCCAGCGCCGTCTCCACGCGGGCGGACACCACCTCGACGTGGGGCAGGTCGGCCAGGTTCTCCCGGGCGGCGGCGACGCCCTGCGGCGCGGCCTCCACCAGGGTCACCCGGCCGCTCGCGCCGACCCCGGTGGCCAGCCCGGCGGCGAACAGCCCGGCGCCGCCGTAGAGGTCCCAGGCCCGCTCGCCCGGCCGCGGGTCGAGCAGCTCCAGCACGGCCGTGGACAGGGTGTCGGCCGCCGCCGGGTGCACCTGCCAGAACGCGGACGCGGGCAGCGTCCAGTCTCGTCCGGCGGCCACCTCGCGGACCACGGACGGCCCGCTCACCGGGGTCGCCACACCGTCGCGGATCTCCGCGACGGTCACGTCCCCGCCGGTGCTGGCGACGGTCTCCACCGCCTCCGCCGCCGGCCAGCGCGCACCGGTCGGGGTGAGCACCGGCAGCTGCTGGATGGCCGGGTGGGCGATCCGGCAGCGGTCGATCGGCACCACCTCGTGCGAGCGGTGCTTGAGCAGGCCGGCCCGGTCCGCGGCGTCCACCGCGTAACGGACCCGGGAGCGCCAGCCCAGCAGCCCGCCGGGCAGCGCCTCCACCCGGACACCGAGCCGGTCCAACTCGGCGTCGGTCAGCCCGCCGAGGCGGACCAGCTGCTCACGCACCACGGCGGCCTTCCACGCCAGCTGCGCGTCCGGGGCGACGTGTTGCAGGTCGCAGCCGCCACAGGCGCCCGGCTTCGCGTACGGGCAGGGCGGCTCGACCCGGTCCGGCGAGGGTTCCAGCACGGTCACCGCGTCGGCCCGGACGAACCCCCGGTGCACCTCGGTGACCTCGGCGATCACCCGCTCGCCGGGCAGCGCGTGCCGGACGAAGACCACCTGGCCGTCCACCCGCGCCACGCAGTGCCCGCCGGGGGCGACCGCGTCGACGGTCAGCTCGACCAGCTCCGCCTCGGCCAGCCCACGCTCCGGCTGCGGAGGTGACGCCGCGGGCCGTACGCCCGGCTCAGTCACGACCGGTCCCGACCGGGCCGCCGGCGTCCGGGCCACCCTCGCCGGACGGCGCGGAGACGACCGGCGGCACGACCGGCGGCAGGGTGCCGCGTGGTGCCACCCGCGGCCCACGCGCCGGGGTCCGGGACAGCGTGGCGTCCAGCCGGTCCAGGTTCTTGCTCGCCGTCGAGGCGAGCTGCCACGGCACGCTGACCACCATCACCCCCGGTTCGAAGAGCAGCCGGCCCTTGAGTCGCAGCGCGCTCTGGTTGTGCAGCAGGTTCTCCCACCAGCGGCCGACCACGTACTCGGGGATGAAGACGGTGACCACGTCCCGGGGCGACTTGCGGCGGGTGGAGGCGACGAAGTCCAGGATCGGCCGGGTGATCTCCCGGTACGGCGAGTCGATCACGGTGAGCGGGATGGCCATCTCCCGCCGTTCCCAGTCGGCCTGCAGGTCCCGGGTGTCCTTGTCGTCCACGTTCACGGTCACCGCGGTCAGCGTGTCCGGCCGGGTGGCCCGGGCGTACGCGATGGCCCGCAGGGTCGGCTGGTGCAGCTTGCTGACCAGCACGATCGCGTGGTTACGGGCGGGCAGCACGGCGCGGCCCTCGTCCGGCGGGGTCAACTCCCGGGCGACCCGGTCGTAGTGCGCGCGAATGCCGAGCATCACCAGGTAGATCACCGCCATCGCGGCGATCGCGATCCAGGCGCCGAGCAGGAACTTGGTGATCAGCACGATCACCAGCACCGTACCGGTGAGGCCGGCGCCGAACGTGTTGATGGCCCGGGACCGTTGCATCCGGCGACGCGCCTCGGGATCCCGCTCGGTCCGCAGGTGCCGGTTCCAGTGCCGGATCATGCCGGCCTGCGAGACGGTGAACGAGACGAAGACCCCGACGATGTAGAGCTGGATGAGCCGGGTCACCTCGGCCTGGAAGCCGACGATCAGCACGATCGCGAAGAGGGCCAGGAAGACGATGCCGTTGGAGAAGGCCAGCCGATCGCCCCGGGTGTGGAACTGCCGGGGCAGGTAACGGTCCTGCGCGAGGATCGAGCCGAGCACCGGAAAACCGTTGAACGCGGTGTTCGCGGCCAGGAACAGGATCAGCGCGGTCACGCCGGCCACCACGTAGAGCAGGACCGACCCGGAGCCGAAGACCGTCTCGCCGAGCTGGGTGGTGACGGTCTTCTGCACGTACCCCTCGGGACCGGAGACGATCTGGAGGGCCGGGTCCTCGACGAACTGGAGGTGGGTCAGCCGGGCCAGCCAGATGATCCCGACCAGCATGCTCACCGAGATGGTGCCGAGCAGCAGCAGCGTCGTGGCGGCGTTGCGGCTCTTCGGCGCCTTGAACGCCGGCACCCCGTTGGAGATCGCCTCGACTCCGGTGAGCGCGGCGGCGCCCGAGCTGAACGTCCGCAGCAGCAGGAAGATCAGCGCGAAACCGGTCACGCTGTGCTCGGCCTGGATCACCAGATCGGCGCTCGGCGCGCGCAGCTCGTCGCCCAGCACGAAGACCCGGACGAGGCCGGTGAGCAGCATCCCGCCCATCACGATCACGAAGCCGTAGGTGGGGATGGCGAACGCGGTGCCCGACTCACGCAGGCCGCGCAGGTTGACCGCGCTCAGCAGCACCACCGCCGCCACCGCGATCATGACCTTGTGGGTGGCCACGAAGGGCACCACCGAACCGAGGTTCGCCACCCCGGAGGAGACCGACACCGCCACCGTGAGCACGTAGTCGACGAGCAGGGCGCTGGCCACGCCGACGCCGAACTTCGGGCCGAGGTTGACCGTGGCCACCTCGTAGTCCCCGCCCCCGGAGGGGTAGGCGTGCACGTTCTGCCGGTAGCTGGCGACCACGGTCAGCATGACCACGACCACGGCCAGCGCGATCCACGGCGAGAAGACGTACGCGGACGCTCCGGCGATGGAGAGGGTCAGCAGGATCTCGTCGGGCGCGTACGCGACGCTGGACAGCGCGTCGGAGGCGAACACGGGCAGCGCGATGCGCTTCGGCAAAAGGGTGTGCTGCAGGCGGTCGGACCGGAACGGTCGACCGAGGAGCAGCCGCTTCAGCAGCGAGGTGGAACTGGCCACGATCGCCAAGAGTACGACCACCACGCCCCGAGCGCGGGGGTGGGCGATCACAGCTGGCTGGGGCGACGGGGTACGGTCGGTCCCCGCTCCCGACCTGGACGTGGCAGGCTCGCACTCGAAAGGCCACCGGCAGCGGGAGCGGTACGCACCTTGGGAGGGACAGCGTGCACGTCGTGATCATGGGGTGTGGCCGGGTCGGGTCGACCCTGGCCCACAGCCTGGAGTCCCGGGGGCACTCGGTGTCGGTGATCGATCAGGACGCCGACGCGTTCCGCCGGCTCGGCCCCGACTTCGCCGGAATCACGGTGACCGGGGCGGGCTTCGACGGCGAGGTGCTGCGGCAGGCCGGCATCGAGCGGGCGGACGCCTTCGCCGCCGTCTCCAGCGGCGACAACTCCAACATCATCTCGGCTCGACTGGCCCGGGAGACGTTCGGCGTGTCCCGGGTCGCGGCCCGGATCTACGACCAGCGCCGGGCCCAGGTCTACGAGCGGCTGGGCATCCCCACCGTGGCGACCGTGCGCTGGACGGCGGACCGGATGCTGCGGCATCTGGTGCCGGAGGGCAACGTGGAGATCTTCCGCGACCCGACGAGCACCGTGTCGATCGTCGAGGTCCCGGTGCACAAGGACTGGGTCGGCCGGCCGGTACGCGCCCTGGAGGAGGCGACCGGGGCACGGGTGGCCTATCTGATCCGCTTCGGCATCGGCACGCTGCCCACCGCCTCGACCGTCGTACAGGAGGGCGACCAGGTCTTCATGCTGGTCAGCGACGACATCGTGGCGACGGTCACGTCGGTGGCGGCGACGCCGCCGGAAGGGGGGGCATGAGCCATGCGGATCGCCATCGCGGGCGCCGGCAACGTGGGCCGCTCGATAGCCCAGGAGCTGATCGAGAACGGCCACCAGGTGATGCTGATCGAGCGCCAGCCGAAGATGCTGCGCCCGGAGCGGGTCCCGTCCGCCGAGTGGGTGCTGGCCGATGCCTGTGAGCTGGCCAGCCTGGAGGAGGCCAACGTCGCCGGCTGCGACGTGGTGGTCGCGGCGACCGGCGACGACAAGGTCAACCTGGTGGTGTCGCTGCTGGCCAAGACCGAGTTCGCGGTGCCCCGCGTGGTCGCCCGGGTCAACCGGGCCGAGAACGAGTGGCTGTTCACCGAGCAGTGGGGCGTGGACGTCGCCGTCAGCAAGCCGCGGGTGATGGCGGCGCTGGTCGAGGAGGCGGTCACCGTCGGCGACCTGGTCCGGCTGATGACCTTCCGACAGGGCGAGGCGAACCTGGTCGAGATCACGCTGCCGCCGACCGCGCCGTACGTCGGTCAGCCGATCCACGCCGTGCCGCTGCCCCGCGACTCCGCGCTGGTGGCGATCCTGCGCGGCAAGCGGGTCCTGGTGCCCAGCCCGGACGACCCGATCGAGGCCGGCGACGAGCTGGTCTTCGTCTGCACCGCCGAGGTGGAGGACCAGGTCCGCACGGTGATCCTCGGCCCCGACAGCGTCGAGCGGACCCGCAGCTCCCGTTGACCCGTGCCGGCTGCCCGGCCCGGCGCTGCGCTCAGGCGCCGGGCAGCGGGGTCGGTTGCGGCTCCCGGGTGACCCGGCGCACCGTCCAGACCGTGATCAGCAACAGCAGCGCGTACGGCGGGTAGCCCAGCGCCAGCCGGGCCACGCCCAGCGCGGTGTCCTGGTGGGCCAGGTAGAGCCCGGCCTGTACGCCCACCTTGGCCAGCCAGACCACGCCCCAGAGCACCGTCAGCTGGGTGAAGGTGCGCACCAGCTTCGGGTCGTCCCGCCATTCCGCGCGGCCCTTGGCCACCAGCACCGACCAGATCCAGCCCACCAGCGGCTGCCGGATGGCCGCCGAAACCAGCAGGGCGATGCCGTAGCCGATGCCGTAGAGGATGCCGGGGAGGTAGAAGTCGCGCTCGTCGCCGGTACGCCAGGCGATGGCCGCGCCGATGCCGACGCCGAACAGCCCGTTGACCGCGTGCCGGATCGGCCGGCGTTGGGCCAGCCGCAGACCGGCGATCAGCAGCGCGACGGCCACCGAGGCGATCACCGCGGGCCGCAGCTCGCCGATGATGTTGGCGACGACGAAGACCACCACCGGGATGCTGGACTCGACCAGCCCCCGCCAGCCGCCCAGTTGGTCGGCCATCTGCTCGGCGATCGTCGGCAGCCGCTCGTCGTCCTCAGGGCCGGTCTCCGGCTGTGCCGCCCGGTGCTGTCCCGTCGTCATTGCCGGCCTTCCGTCCGCAGCGCCGTCACTTCGGCGAGTCCAGCTCGTAGTAGGGGTTGTAGATGACCTTGCGGTCGTCGCGCACCGCGACCCGGCCGCGCGCGGTCAGGTGCCGCCCCGGCTCGATCCCGGCGATGTGCCGCCGGCCCAGCCAGACCAGGGTGACCACGTCGCTGCCGTCGTACAGGTCGGCCTCGAGGGTGGGCAGGTTGGTCCGCGGCGTGTAGACCACGGTGCGCAGCCGACCGGCGACCGAGACCACCTGGCCCCGGGAACACTGCTGGGCCGGGACACCGCCGCACTCGGCGCTCTCCCGACGCAGCTCCTGCGCGTCGATCTCGGCCTCGCTGGCGGTGAGCCGTTGCAGGATGCGCCGCAGCGACACCCGGCTCTCGTCGGTCGTCATGACCTCCGCGTCACCCTCTCCACGCGCGCCGGCCCCGGCCGGCACTGGCCCGGCCCCGGCAACGCCGGAGCCGTCCCGCCAGCGTACGCCGACGGGGCCGGTTCCGGCGGGCCGGTGCGCGTGGGTCAGACCTGGCGCGGTTCGGCGGTGGACGCGTCCCCGGCCTCGGCGCCGGCCTGGTCGGCGATCTCCTTGGGCAGCCGCAGCGGCAGCGGCTCGCGGACCGGCTTCGCCTCCTGCCCCCGGTCGACCACCAGGCCGTCCAGGCACTCGGCCAGCGGCCCGGCGGTGGTCGGGTCGAGGGCCACCGGGCCCTGGAACACGCCGCGAACCATCCACCGCGGCCCGTCGACGCCGACGAACCGCAGGTTGGTCGGGCCGTCCGGGGTACGCACCTGGGCGTGCAGCTCCGGGCCGTACTCGCCGTCGACCTCCTGGGCGTCGGCGCCGTCACGGAGCAGTGACTGGCGGATCTCCTCGCGCACCTCGTCCCAGATCCCCTCGGACCGGGGGGCGGCGAAGACACCGAGCTGCAGGGCGTTCTCCCCGTGCACCAGCACCACCTGCTGGATCACGCCCTGCGGGTCGGCCTGCACCCGCACCTCCACCTCGGCGACCGCCGGGATGTGCAGGCTGCCCAGGTCGAGCCGCTGCACGTCGTCGTTGACCTCGGTGATGTCGTACGGGCCGCGCTCCAGCGTCGGCGTCGACTCCTCGGTGCTCTGACCGCCGACCTCGGTGGTCCGCTCGTCACGGGTGTGCCGCCCGGCACCGGCCCGCTTACGGGAGAAGATCACTGCGCCCACCCTCCGCTGTTCACACTCACCCTGCCATCTCTTCCGTCTGCCCGCGGCCCGGCTCGTTCAGCCGCTGCTCGACCCGGTCCGGGCCGGCCGGCGACGGCACCAGCCCGGCGTGCCCACCGGTGGAGCCGTGCCCGCCGGTCCCACGCTGGGACCCGGGCAGCTCGGCCACCGGCTCGAACCGCGCCCGCGCGACCCGCTGGACCACGAGTTGCGCGATCCGGTCGCCGCGGGTGATCTTCGCCGGCGACTCCCGATCATGGTTGATCAGGTTGACCAGGATCTCACCCCGGTAGCCGGCGTCGACCGTACCGGGCGCGTTGAGCACCGTCACGCCGAGCCTGGCCGCCAGGCCGGAGCGGGGATGGACCAGGCCCACGTACCCCTCCGGCAGCGCGATGGCCACGCCGGTGGGCACCAGGGCCCGGCCGCCGGGAGGCAACTCCACGTCCGCGGCCGCCACCAGGTCGGCCCCGGCGTCGCCGGGATGGGCGTACGCGGGCAGCGGCAGCTCGGCATCGAGCAGCCGTACGGGCACGGGTACGACGTCGGTCACAGGTCTCTCTTCCGTCCGAGTTGATCGGGGTGACCCTGCCATCCTGCCGGTTACCCGGGCCGTCGTGCGCCGTACCCTCGCAGGAGTGAGCATGTCGCCCTCTCCGTCCGCCGGTCAGCCACCGGTCACGGCCCGCACGGCGTACACCGAACGGCTCGACCTGTCCTGGTGGTTGTGGCTGGTCGGGCTGGTGGCCGCCGCGCTGCTGGCCGTCGAGATCTGGATGGGCGCCGGCGGCGTCCGCGCCTGGCTGCCGTTCGCGGTGCTGCTGCCGGTCACCGCGGCCGGGCTGTGGTGGCTGGGCCGGATCCGGGTCGCGGTCGCCGACGGTGAGCTGCGGGTGGACGACGCCCGGCTGCCGGTGCGCTTCGTGGCGGACGTGGTGCCGCTGGACGCGGCCGGTCGCCGTGAGGTGCTCGGGGTGGGCGCGGACCCGCTCGCCTTCGTGGTGCAGCGGCCGTGGATCGACGGGGCCGTGCAGGTGGTGCTCGACGATCCGGCCGACCCGACCCCGTTCTGGGTGGTGAGCACCCGCCATCCGGTCGAACTGGCCGAGGCCGTGCTGGCCGCCCGCGACGCCCGGCGGCACGCCGACCAGCCGAGCTAGCCCGGCACCCCGCCCCGCCGGGGTCAGGTGCCGGTCAGGTGCCGGTTGGCGGGCCGGGCAGGGCCGGTGGCGGGGCCGGCCGGGCGATGCCGCGCCGGCGCAGGTCCACCTGGAGCTGGTCGGCCATCGACCGGGTCGCACGGCGGTTGAGGAAGCTGGCCACCGCCGCCCCGGTGAGGAACGGCCCGAGCGTGGTGAGGTTGCGCCCGAAGCGCCGGAGCAGGGTGTCCCGCAGCTCCTTGCGGGCCGCGGTGCCGAGCACCGCGCCCACCCCCACGCCGGGCATCATCGGGTTGACCCCGCGCTGGGTGGCCCAGGAGTGCACCAGGGCGACCGCCCGTTGGCTGCCACCGGCCGGCAGCGTCACGCCGTGCACCTCGTGCAGCTCGCCGACCAGCTTCAGCTCCACCGCCACCACGGCGACCGTCTCGGCGGCGAGCAGCACCGGCGCGGAGAGCAGGGTCGGTGCGACCGTCCACTCGACGGCCGCGACTCCCCCGCCGGCGGCGCCGATCCCGGCGGTGGTCCGGGCCGCGTTGCGGATCAACCGCTCGGCCAGCGCGTTGTCATCCAGCCCCGGGAAGTGCCGGCGCAGGGTGGCCAGATCCCGCACCGGTACGTGCGGGGCGATCTCGGCGACGGTGTCGACCATCCAACGCACGGCGGCGCGGGGCTTGAACAGGTCGCCGATGCCACGGGCCCGGGCCTGCCCGACCATTCGGGTGAGCAGTTGGCGGCGCCGTGCCGGCTCGATGTCGTCCGCGGTCAACGCCGCGACGGTGGCGCCGAGGTCGTCCGCGCCGGTGCCGGTGGTGTCACCTCGATCGCTCATGGGGTCGGACCTCCCGGTGCTGTGGCTACCTCTACGAGTCAAGCAGGTACCCACCGGTGCCGCATGGCTACACCGGCAGCGGCGGCCCCGATCAGGAGGCCGCCGCTGGTGTCGTGAGTGTCAGACGCACTCACGGCAGATCAGTTCGCCGTTACGCTCGACCGCCAGCTGGCTGCGGTGGTGCACCAGGAAGCAGCGAGCACACCGGAACTCGTCCTGCTGCATCGGTAGCACCTTGACCGTGAGCTCCTCGTCGGCCAGATCGGCGCCGGGCAGCTCAAAGCTCTCGGCCACCTCGGCCTCGTCGACGTCCACCGCGCCCGACTGTGAGTCGACGCGCCGTGCCTTGAGCTCTTCCAGGCTGTCCTCGCCGAGGTCGACCTCGTCGCGACGCGGGGCGTCGTAGTCGGTGGCCATCGGTTTCACTCTCCCATATCGATGTTGTCGCTTCCGGTTGTAACGCCGGACGACGCTGTTTCGGTTCCGCTGGCCGGCCACCACTTGTGTCGGGCACCCGACCCGGGGGACCGAACGGGTCGAGCCCGCTGGGGCGACTCCCCTGCGAGCGCGGAACCTTACCCCCCCTTTGGGCGAGGCATGTATACCGCCCTCGCGGCTGAGATGTACGCCCCAGCACCCGAAGTTGTTCCCAATGTGACTCAGGCGACACGAAGATAGGGGTAGTAGTACCCGGTTCACGGTCGGCGCGCCGGCATGTCGGACTGTTTCCACGCGACGGCCGGACAACCGTTAACCTCAGCGGCGTATTCGACGGCCGCCGGTCAGTGCGATCGTTGGCGGCCGCCGCCACCCACCTGACGTCCGGGAGCGCCCAGATGAGTTTTGCGCGAGTGCGAGCACTCGTCGTCGTCGGCATGCTCGGGGTGCTGGCCCTGGCCTTCGTGATCACCGCGCTGGTCCGGGACACCCAGGGCAAGGCGGGCACGGCCGAGGGTTGCCCGGATGGCTGGCCACTGGCCGACGTCACTCTGCACGAACCGAAGGACGTCAAGATCAACGTCTTGAACGCGACCGACGAGCCCGGCCGGGCCGGCAGCGTCGCGGACGACTTCCGCAACCGCAAGTTCCAGGTCAAGAAGGTCGGCAACGCGCCCAAGGGGATCGACGAGGTGGCCGTGCTGCGGTACGGCCCCAAGGGCGTCGGCTCGGCGCACCTGCTGCAGGCGTACTTCCTCAACAACGCCGAGCCGGGCTACGACCCGAAGCGCACCGACGACACGGTGGACGTGGTGCTGGGCAGCCGCTTCCAGCAGCTCGCCACGACGACCGAGGTGAACCAGTCCCTCGGTGACCTGGGCGCTCCGGTCGCGCCCCCGGAGTCGTGCCCCTCCCCGGTCGCCAAGAAGTGACCGGGCAGGTCGGCGGACGCTGACCCCTCCGGCACCGCGCCAGGGGGCCACCAGCCCGGCAGGCGGCCGCCTGCCGGGCGCGCCGGTCAGGGGCCGCCGGCGGCATCCAGGGCGGCCAGGCGGTCGTGCAGCGGCGCGAAGAGCGCCGGCGGGGCCGCGAGCACCAGGTCCGGGCCGGGCGGACGACCGTCCAGGCCGGTGACCCGCACACCCGCCTCGGCGGCCACCAGTCCACCGGCC
This sequence comes from Micromonospora sp. CV4, assembly GCF_003667455.1. Classification (NCBI taxonomy): domain Bacteria; kingdom Bacillati; phylum Actinomycetota; class Actinomycetes; order Micromonosporales; family Micromonosporaceae; genus Micromonospora; species Micromonospora sp. CV4. The sequence goes on from NZ_RCVI01000339.1 coordinate 13,643, forward strand.
GCCAGGTCCCAGGCGGCCAGGCCCTTCTCGAAGTACGCGTCCAGGCGCCCCTCCGCCACCAGGCACAGGTCCAGCGCGGCGGCGCCGAGCCGGCGGATGTCCCGCACGTGCGCGATCAGCCCGGCCACCACCCGGGCCTGGTGCGCCCGCCGGCCGGCGTCGTAGCCGAAGCCGGTGGCGACCAGCGCCTGCCCCAGGTCGGTCTCGCCGGAACAGCGCAACCGGACGCCGTCACGCCAGGCGCCCCCGCCGGCCGTGGCGGTCCACTCCTCGCCGGTGCTGACGTTGCGCACCACGCCGGCGACCACCACGCCGTCCACCTCGGCGGCGAGCGACACCGCGCTGTACGGCAACCCGTAGAGGTAGTTGACGGTGCCGTCGATCGGGTCGACGATCCAGCGCACCCCGCCCGGCCCGACCGGCCCGGTGGCCCCCGTGCCGTACTCCTCGCCGAGCACCGCGTCGCCCGGCCGCATCCGGTGCAGCGCGTCGAGCACCTGCCGCTCGACCGCCCGGTCGGCTGCGGTGACCACGTCGGTGACCGTACTCTTGGTCGCGGCCACGGCGACGCCCTCGGCGCGCATCCGGTACGCGGTGGCCGCGGCGTCCCGCGCAACGTCGAGCGCGATCGCCAGCAGATCCTCTGGTGGCGGCACCGAACGGTCCATCCCACGTCCCCTTCCCGCACGACCGGGGTGTTCCGGGCCGGGCGCGAGTATCATCCTTACAAAGTCCACATCTGCGCCGAATCGGCGGTCCCCACCGCAGGTACTCCGTGCGGCGCAGGATGATCGCCGCAGACGGCGTTACAATTCACCCCTGCCACCGCGCCACGGACCGCCGACCACCGGCCGGCCCGGGACACGGAGGTCCCTCAACCACATCGCCCGGCCCGGTTGCCCCACGCTGTGCCGGACGACCCGGCCGTGCCCGCTCTTCGCCTCCGGAAGGTCATTCGTGACAGAACCCCGCCAGACCGGCGCCGACGTTCGCTCGCTCACCGACACTCTGATCGCCCACGCGCAGAGCGCCGGCGGTCAGCTCACGTCGGCTCAGCTCGCGCGCACCGTCGAGTCCGCCGAGGTGACTCCGGCCCAGGCCAAGAAGATCCTGCGGGCACTCTCCGAGGCGGGAGTGACCGTGGTGGTCGATGGCTCGGCCAGCACCCGCCGCCGGGTCGCCGCGGCCCGCTCGACGACGCCGGCGTCCCGGGCCACCACCGCCAAGACCACCAAGAAGGCCGCCGCGCCGGCGCCCAAGCAGGCACCCGCCTCCGACGAGGCGCCGTCGACGCCGGCGCGGCGGCGAAGGCCGCGACCAAGTCGACCCGGGCCACCAAGGCGACGGTCGCCGCGGCCGCCGGCGCCAAGCCGGCCAAGGCCGGCGGCAAGGCCAAGGGCGAGGGCGCCGAGGGTGAGATCGACCCGGAGGAGCTGGCCGCCGCGATCGAGGACGTGGTGGTCGAGGAGCCGGCCGAGCTGACCCAGGCCGCCGAGACCGACGCCGCCGCCTCGGCCACCGACAACGACTTCGAGTGGGACGACGAGGAGTCCGAGGCGCTCAAGCAGGCCCGGCGGGACGCCGAGCTGACCGCCTCCGCCGACTCGGTGCGCGCGTACCTCAAGCAGATCGGCAAGGTTCCGCTGCTCAACGCCGAGCAGGAGGTGGAGCTGGCCAAGCGGATCGAGGCCGGGCTCTACGCTGCGGAGCGGCTGCGCGCGGCCGACGAGGGCGAGGAGAAGCTCACCCGGGAGATGGTCCGTGACCTGGGCTGGATCTCCCGCGACGGCGAGCGCGCCAAGAACCACCTGCTGGAGGCGAACCTCCGTCTGGTGGTGTCGCTGGCCAAGCGGTACACGGGGCGTGGCATGGCCTTCCTCGACCTGATCCAGGAGGGCAACCTCGGCCTGATCCGCGCGGTCGAGAAGTTCGACTACACCAAGGGCTACAAGTTCTCCACGTACGCCACCTGGTGGATCCGGCAGGCGATCACCCGCGCGATGGCCGACCAGGCCCGCACCATCCGCATCCCGGTGCACATGGTGGAGGTCATCAACAAGCTCGGCCGCATACAGCGTGAGCTGCTCCAGGACCTGGGCCGCGAGCCCACGCCGGAGGAGCTGGCCAAGGAGATGGACATCACACCGGAGAAGGTGCTGGAGATCCAGCAGTACGCCCGGGAGCCCATCTCGCTGGACCAGACCATCGGCGACGAGGGCGACAGCCAGCTCGGCGACTTCATCGAGGATTCCGAGGCCGTGGTCGCGGTCGACGCCGTCTCGTTCTCGCTCCTGCAGGACCAGCTCCAGCAGGTGTTGCAGACGCTCTCCGAGCGTGAGGCGGGTGTGGTACGCCTGCGCTTCGGCCTGACCGACGGCCAGCCGCGGACGCTGGACGAGATCGGCCAGGTCTACGGGGTGACCCGGGAGCGGATCCGGCAGATCGAGTCCAAGACGATGTCCAAGCTGCGTCACCCGTCCCGGTCGCAGGTCCTGCGGGATTACCTGGACTGAGCGGGTTTCGTCAACCGAACGTGTCGTTTTGACCACCTGGTGTGCAACACCAGATGGTGATCGTCCGGATGCACGAATGTGATCGTTGACGTGGCACCCTGGGTGCACGGCACACTGTCCCAGCCATGTGTGACCTCGGTCCCCCGCGGGCACACAGGGAAGGCAGGGCCTGGCAAGGGTGTTGCACGATAGGTGAGCAACGACCGAAGAGATTGTTCATCGGTGACGACCAGAGGAGGAAGGCGATGACCCCGACCCTCACGCCGCCGCCCGAGACGGTGGCACCCCCAGCCGCCGATGAACGGTGCGACCGCTGCAATGCTGCCGGCAAGCTCCGGATCACTCTGGCGGGTGGGAGCGAGTTGGTTTTCTGTGGGCACCACGCGAACAAGTACGCGGAGGATCTCGTGAAGATCACCGTCCGGTTCGCGACGGACCCCGAGTTCAGCTGGCGTGGCGCCGATCTGATGGCGAACTGAATCCGCAACCCGACATAGCCGACCGGAGACACCCCGAGGGTGTCTCCGGTCGGCTTTTCTCTACCCACAGTCCGCTGCCCGCTGCCAGAGGCCGGCGAACCGCGCCCCGGGCGGGCGACAACCGGCCCCGCGCAGCGCCCGCTGCCCGCTGCCAGGCCGCCACCCCGGCGCCCCTTGGCGGGCGACAACCGGCTTCGCGCAGCGCCCGCTGCCCGGCCGGCCACCCCGGCGCCCCTTGGCGGGCGACTACCGGCCCGCGCAGCGCCCGCTGCCAGGCGGGCGACAAC
>NZ_RCVI01000297.1:0-16679 GCF_003667455.1 Micromonospora sp. CV4
GCCGGGGGGTGTCAGCCGACCGGGTGGCGCTCCCGCTGCTGGCGGCGGGCGGCGGCGCGGGCGGCGGTCAACTCGGCCACCAGGCGGTCCAGTTCGGCGCGCCGGTCGGCGCGGGCCCGGTCGGCGCAGACCGCCTCCCAGGCGTTGCCGCGCGCGGTCCGCATCCGCCCCTCGCCGACCATGGCCCGCTCCAGCGTGTGCACCACCCCGACGGCGAGCGACGCCACGGTCCGCGAGACGGTGGTCAGCCCGATGCTCGGGGTCGGCTCGGAAATGCTCATGGTCACCTCGCACGAGGAGTTGGCGACGGTCGGGCAGGCGCGCCATCGAGTCTGCCCGAGGACGATGCTGACCGGCTGACGTTTCGCCGGGGTGACCGCCCGGTCAACTGTCCCGCCTCGGGCGTGACCAGGCACCGGCCGTTCGGCCTTGAGCTTGCTCACAGCATCGACAGGTTTCACTGTCATCGCGGGCCGCGTGGCATGATCGGTGGATCGGCCCGGTCCGCCGGGCTGCCAGGCTCTCGTCGTACGACTCTGGTCGATGCCGGAGGTGGCACTGGGTGACATCCCGTTCACGGCAAGTCGGCCATTATGCCGCAGGCCTTTTCGTGAGCAGCGCCATACCCCCGGCTCCCGGCTCCGGTCGGCTGCCCCTAGCATCGGCCCATGACACCCGGAGAGGGGAGTCCGACGGTGACTGATGAGCATGCGCACGCGGAGGGGGACGAAGCCGGTCAGGCGGCGTCCGTAAGCGTGCTCGACGAGATCCTGGCTGGCGTACGCGAGGACGTCGCCCGGCGCCAGGAGCAGGTTCCGCTGGAGCGGATCCGTGAACTGGCAGCGGCGGCGCCACCGCCGCTGGACGCGTACGCGGCGCTGCGCAAGCCCGGCGTCGCGGTGATCGCCGAGGTGAAGCGCTCCTCGCCGTCCAAGGGCCGTCTGGCCGAGATCGCCGATCCGGCCGACCTCGCCGTCGACTACGCCTCGGGTGGGGCGCGGGCGATCAGCGTGCTCACCGAGGGGCGCTGGTTCGGCGGTTCGCTGGACGACCTGGCGGCCGTCCGTGCCGCGGTCTCCGTGCCGGTGCTGCGCAAGGACTTCGTGGTCTCCAGCTACCAGATCCACGAGGCGCGCGCGCACGGCGCCGACCTGGTCCTGCTGATCGTCGCCGCACTCGAACAGAACGTCCTGATGGGCCTGCTGGAGCGGATCGAGTCGCTGGGCATGACCGCTCTGGTCGAGGTGCACGACGAGGAGGAGGCCGACCGGGCCCTGGAGGCCGGCGCGCAGGTGATCGGGGTCAACGCCCGTGACCTGCGTACCCTGGAGGTCGACCGGTCGGTGTTCGAGCGGATCGCGCCCGGCCTGCCCAGCAGCGTCGTCAAGATCGCCGAGTCTGGCGTCCGCGGCCCGCACGACCTGATCCGGTACGCCTCCGCGGGCGCTGACGCGGTCCTCGTCGGCGAGGGCCTGGTCACGCAGAAGAGCCCCCGGGAGGCGGTGGCCGAACTGGTCAACGCCGGTAACCACCCGGCAACGCCCCGGCCGGTGCGCTGACCTCGCACCGGTCCGACGCCCCACCGAGAGGATGTCCGATGAGCGCCGACGCGCTGGCCCCGGCGGCCGGTACGCAGCCCGACTCCGCCGGCCACTTCGGCCGTTTCGGCGGTCGATTCGTGCCCGAGGCCCTGGTGGCCGCGCTGGACGAGCTCGACGGGGCGTGGCGCACGGCGATGGCGGACGAGTCGTTCCGGGCCGAGTTCGGCGCGCTGCTGCGCGACTACGCCGGTACCCCGTCGCTGCTGTACGAGGCCCGGCGGTTCTCCGCGAAGGTCGGCGCGCGGGTGCTGCTCAAGCGCGAGGACCTCAACCACACCGGGGCGCACAAGGTGCGCAACGTGCTCGGCCAGGCGCTGCTCACCAAGCGAATGGGCAAGACCCGGGTGATCGCGGAGACCGGAGCGGGCCAGCACGGCGTGGCCACCGCGACCGCCGCCGCCCTGTTCGACCTGGAGTGTGTGGTCTACATGGGCCAGGTCGACACCGAGCGGCAGGCGCTCAACGTGGCCCGGATGCGGATGCTCGGCGCCACCGTCGTCCCGGTGACCACCGGCTCGCGCACCCTCAAGGACGCGATGAACGAGGCGATGCGCGACTGGGTGGCCAACGTCGACGAGACGCACTACCTGATCGGCACCGCCGCCGGTCCGCACCCGTTCCCGGCGATGGTCCGTGACTTCGTCCGCGGTATCGGCGACGAGGCCCGCCAGCAGTGCCTGGATCTCACCGGCGCGCTGCCGGACGCGGTCACCGCCTGCGTCGGCGGCGGCTCCAACGCCCTGGGCATCTTCCACGCCTTCGTGGGCGACGAGGACGTGCGGCTGTACGGCTTCGAGGCCGGTGGCGACGGGGTGGCGACCGGCCGCCACGCGGCCAGCATCACCGGCGGGTCGGCCGGCGTGCTGCACGGCACCCGCACCTACGTGCTGCAGGACGCCGACGGGCAGACGTTGGAGTCGCACTCGATCTCCGCCGGGCTGGACTACCCGGGCGTCGGGCCCGAGCACGCCTGGCTGCACGACACCGGCCGGGCCAGCTACCAGCCGGTCACGGACGACGAGGCGATGGCCGCGTTCGAGCTGCTCTGCCGCACCGAGGGGATCATCCCGGCGATCGAGAGCGCACACGCGCTCGCCGGCACCGTCGCGCTGGCCCCGAAGCTCGCCGCCGAGCTGGGCCGGGAGCCCACCATCGTGGTCAACCTCTCCGGGCGGGGCGACAAGGACGTGCACACCGCCGGTGACTACTTCGGCATCCTCGACAAGGAGCGGTGAGATGAGCCGGATCGGGGTGGCCTTCGACAAGGCACGAGCTGACGGGCGGGCCCTGCTGGTCGGCTGCATGCCGGCCGGGTTCCCGACGGTCGAGGGCAGCATCGCGGCGATGATCGCGATGGTCGAGGCCGGCGTCGACGTCATCGAGGTGGAGATTCCGTACTCCGACCCGGTGATGGACGGGCCGGTCATCCAGAAGGCCAGTGACATCGCGCTCGCCGGCGGGGTACGCACCGCGGACGCGTTGCGCATCATCGAGGCGGTGGCGGCCACCGGTGCCCCGGTGGTCACGATGACCTACTGGAACCCGATCGAGCGCTACGGCGTGGACGCGTTCGCCCGCGATCTCGCCGCCGCCGGCGGGACCGGCCTGATCACCCCGGATCTCATCCCCGACGAGGCGGACGAGTGGCTGGCCGCCTCGGACGCACACGGCTTGGACCGCACGTTCCTGGTCTCGCCGTCGTCGACGGACGCCCGGCTGGCGATGACCGTGGAGCACTGCCGGGGCTTCGTCTACGCCACCGCCGTGATGGGTGTGACCGGGGCCCGGGCGCAGACCTCAGACGCCGCTCCGACGCTCGTCTCCCGGGTCCGCGCGGTCACCGACCTGCCGGTCGGTGTCGGTCTGGGCGTAGGCACCGGTGCACAGGCCGGCACCGTCGCCGGATACGCCGACGGGGTCATCGTCGGCAGCGCACTGGTCCGCTGCCTGCTCGACGTGCCCTCCGAGGCGGATGGTCTGACCGCGCTTCGCACACTGAGCGCCGAACTCGCCGAGGGCGTCCGCACACCGACCCGCTGACCGCCGGCGCGGTCGGACCTTTCCCCCGGCCGGTCTCGCACCCTCCCTGGTTACTGTCCGTCCCGTCGGTCCGTGGCTCGGCGTCCGTAGCGATGGCGGGGCGGCTGGCTCTCGCACCGGGGCGCGTGGTTCGGCGAGTCGGCGTGGCGCTGAGCCGGGCATCTTCCTGCTTCGAGCGGTATACCTCTGAGTCATAAATATGACTCAGAGGTATACCGCTCAATTGAGTGATGCCGCCGTGCGGGCGGTGGCGAATCGCGCAAGGCTGCCTCAGTTGGCCGTAGTGCGCGGAACCATCCGTCGATGCTTGATCCCCCGGTCGTGGTGTTGGCCCCGGCACGGTCAGGGCCGGAGTGACTCGTCCGGCGCCCCGCCACGTTGCTCCGGTGGCTGCCCCACGCCCGGCCGCCCCTCTTGGTCGGGTCCAGACCGGCCGTCGTGGCCGGGCGGTGGTCCGCCGTCGCGGTTGATGTCCCGCCGGCCGTCCCCGTCTGCGTGACCAGCGATCGGGCGTGGTGCCGGATCGACGGTGTGTGGCGTCCACCCGGCGTCGCGCAGCACGCCGGAGCGGCCGGCGGCCGCGTCGGTGACGGCGGCTCGGGTGAGTGGGGTGACCGCTTCGGGCAGTGCGGCAGGGGCGTGCCAGGACAGCCGGCAACCCGGCGGCGGGTCGGCGGCCGGTTGGACCTCGACCGCGCGGGCCCGGAACACGTGCACCAGGACGTCCGGCAGCGGCCCCGCGCGCCCGGCCGGCGTGCTCGCCGTGGGGCTGGTCAGGTGGTAGACGCCGACCAGGTCGACCAGCTCGATCTCCCAGCCGGTCTCCGCGCGAATGTCCCGCAGCGCGGCCTGGACCGGGCTCTCCGCCGGGCGCAGCCGTCCACCGGGCAGTGCGTACCGGCGCTCGCCCCGGCCCTGCCGGCAAAGCAGCACCCGGCCGGCGTCGTCGGTGACGACCGCGGCGACCGCCCAGGTGAGCGAGCTCATGGACAAAGAGCGTACGGCGGTGCAAACCAGAAGTCACCGGGATGCGTGGGCAACGGCCCGGGGTGCCGCTTCGGGGGTGCACAGCGGTAGCGTGTGCACCCGTGACCCTCGCCTCGCTGTCCCCCCAGGCGGCCCTGCCCAGTCCCAGCACCGCAGTCTGGCAGCTCGGGCCGGTGCCGATCCGGGCGTACGCACTGTGCATCATCCTCGGCATCGTGCTGGCCTGCTGGGTGACCGAGCGTCGCCTGCGCCAGCGCGGTGTCGCGCCCGGCGCGGTGCTCGACATCGCCGTCTGGGCGGTGCCCACGGGCATCATCGGCGCCCGGATCTACCACGTGATCACCTCCCCCGAGAAATACTTCGGCGCCGGCGGTGACCCGATGAAGGCGTTCGCCATCTGGGAGGGCGGTCTCGGCATCTGGGGGGCGGTCGCCGGAGGCGCGCTCGGCGCGTGGATCGCGGCCCGGCAGCTCGGCATCCCGTTCAGCGTGGTGGCCGACGCGCTGGCCCCCGGGCTGCCGCTGGCCCAGGCCGTCGGCCGGGTCGGCAACTGGTTCAACAACGAGCTGTTCGGCGCGCAGACCACCCTGCCGTGGGGCCTGAAGATTCACCGGATGGACCCGGACAACCCGGGGCACGCGCTGCGCGACGACGCCGGCCAACCGATCCTCGAACCGGGCCTGTACCAGCCGACCTTCCTCTACGAGGCGCTGTGGAACCTCGGCGTGGTCGCCCTCGTCCTCGTCCTCGACCGGCGACTGAAGCTGGGCCGGGGCCGGGCCTTCGCGCTCTACGTGATGGGTTACACCGTCGGCCGGTTCTGGATCGAGCTGATGCGCACCGACGAGGCGAACCAGATCCTCGGGGTCCGGCTCAACGTGTGGACCGCCGCCCTGGTCTTCCTCGGCGCGTTGATCTACTTCGTGCGGGTCCGCGGCCCTCGGGAGTACCTGATCCCGCTCGGCGCTGCGGCGACCCCGACCCCGCCCACCACCTCAGACCTGTCCCAGGTCGACCTCTCCGAGCGGGAGACCCCCGCGCGGGCCTCCGCGCCGGAGGGCTACCGGGTGGTCAGCGAGGAGCAGTACCAGGCCTGGCAGGACAACGGCGTGGTGCCGCCCGAGCCGGCCACCGGGGACGACGACCGGCCCGTCGACGCTGAGCCGCTCGACCCGGCGGCGCCCGGCGATGAGCCGTCGGCCGACGAGCAAACGACGGACGGTACGCCGGAAGCCCGCGACGACCGGGCGGACGCCGCAGGCGTGCGCCCCGCCGACCGGGACAGCTGAGCGGGGGCGGCACCGATGCGAAGCGCGGTGGTGGTCGGCGCGGGGGTCGGTGGCCTCGCGGTCTCCGGCGCGCTGGCCCGTTCCGGCTGGCAGGTCACCCTGTTGGAACGCGCCGAGCGGGTCCGTCCCGAGCCGACCGCCGTGGTGCTGTGGCCCAACGGTGTCCGCGCGTTGCAGGCACTCGGCCTCGGCGCCGGCCTGGCCGCGATCGCCACGCCGTTGCCCGACGGCGGGGTCCGGCGCCCGGACGGCCACTGGCTGGTGCAGCCCCGGCCCATCCCGGCCGATCGGATGCCGGTGGTGGTGCACCGCGAAGACCTGCACGACGCGTTGATCGCCGGACTGGGCGAGCGGGTGGAGCTGCGTACCGGGGTGACCGTGCGCCACGTCCGGGTCGAGCCGGGTGAGCGGCCGGCGGTCGGCGACGGGCGGCAAACCCTCGAAGCCGACCTGGTGATCGCCGCCGACGGCACGGACAGCGCGATCCGCCGCCAACTCGCCCCCGAATCCGGGGTGGTCAGCTCCGGCTGCGCCGCCTGGCGGGCCGTCATCCCCTGGTACCGGGCGCCCCGGCTGCCCGCCGACCAGCCGCTCGCCGGTGAGGTTCTCGGCGCGGGCTACCGGTTCGTGGCCGCCTCGCTCGGCGAGCGCGGCTCCTCGGGCGGCTCCACCCGGGGCGGCATCTACTGGGTGGCCACCGCCGCCGGCGCGCCCCGACCGGAGCCGCCGGAGACCCAGCTCGCCCTGCTCCGCCGCTGGTACGCCGGCTGGCCGGAGCCGATCGGCGCGCTGCTCGACGCCACCGACCCGGCGGACCTGGTCCAGCAGGAGGTCCGCGAGCTGCGCCCGCTGCCCCGCGCGTACGGCTTCCCGGTCGGGCCGGGCGGCGTGGTACTGCTCGGCGACGCCGCGCACGCCATGCCGCCGCATCTCGGCCAGGGCGCCTGCCTCGCCTTCGAGGACGCCGCGACGCTCGCGTCCCTGCTGCGCGAGGCACGGCTACCCGACGCCGTGCAGGCGTATGACCGGGTGCGCCGCCCCCGGGCGGCGACGGTGGTCCGGCAGACCCGGCGGATGTCGGCGGTGCTCCAGACCCGGGGTCGGTTGGCGCTGCGCGCCCGGGACGCCGCGCTCGGCACGATCAACTCGCGGCTGCTCTCCAGCGCCGCCGCCTCCGCCGCCCAGTGGCGTCCACCCGCCTGATCCAAGGCGCGGGTCGACCCGGCCGATGGCCGGGGGAGGCGTCAGGGGATGAGCGCGGCGGGCTCGGCGATGCAGGCGGTGCCGATCCGACGGAAGCCGACCCGCAGGTAGACCCGGGCGATCTCCTCGCTGCCCGCGGAGAGGAAGACCACGTCGGTGCCCGCGGCGAGCAGTTCCCGGGCGATGGTGGCGGTCAGCGCGGCGCCCAGCCCGCGCCGCCGGGCGGCCGGCAGGGTGGCCACCCCGGCGATCTCGGCGACGTCGTCCACCCGCATCGCCATGCCGCTGGCCAGCGCGCCCTCGGTCGGCGTGCCGGCCAGCGCGGAGATCCGCCGGCCGTCGGCGACCCTGGACCGTTCCTCGTCCAGCGCGGCCAGCTCCAGCTCGCTGATCGCGGCGTCCCGCTCGGCCGGGCCGGCGTCGCCCGGCGCGGTGCCGGCGGCGGCGAACGACACCGCCGCCACCGCCCGCCGGGCCGCCACGTCGGCGGCGAAGCCCGGTGAGTCCGCCGCCAGCACCCGCACCGGTACGTCGGAGAGCGTCGCCGGGTCGGGCAGCGCGGTCGGGTCGAGGACCATCAACGGCGCCTCCAGCACGCTCAGCCCCGCCGAACGGGCCACCGCCAGCAGCTCCGGGGTCGTCTCGTGCACCCACTCGAAGGCCTCGGGCAGGCCCAACTCCCTTTGCCGCTCGCGGACCGACGTGATGTCGGCCAACGACGGCGGCTCGGTCGCGTCGAGGCGGGGCCGGGCGTAGAACGGCCAGCCGGCGCCGTCGCGGACGAACAACACCAGACCGCCATGCTCCTCCACGCCGGCGACGTCGCGGGGCACCGCGTCGTAGAAGCGTTCCAACCGGTCGAAGACGTCCTTGTGCAGCGGATCCACCGCGCGAGACTACACGTCCCAGACTCTGGACGGTGTGATCAATCTTGAGTGGCCTTGCGGGCCGCGCCCTAACGTAGACTCAATAGACCCACGGGCCGACGTCGTCCCCACCATGTTCCAACCTGAGTGACGACAGGAGGCCCGGTGGCTCAGCCGTACCCGCACAAGTCACAGCCGTACCCGCACAGCCCGCAGGCGTCCCCGATGCCTGGCCTCCGCCCGCCCGCCCAGGGCCTGTACGACCCGGCGCTGGAGCACGACGCCTGCGGAGTGGCGTTCGTGGCGGACCTGCACGGCCGGCGTTCACACGCGGTCGTCGCCAACGGGCTCGGCGCGCTCTGCCGGCTGGACCATCGGGGCGCCCGCGGCGCGGAGCCCAACACCGGCGACGGCGCGGGCATCATGCTCCAGGTCCCGGACGCGTTCCTGCGCGCGGTGGCCGACATCGCGCTGCCACCGGCGGGTGAGTACGCCACCGGTCTGGTCTTCCTCCCCGACGACGACGCCGCGGAGGCCCGCGCCCGCCGGGTCATCGAGAAGTACGCGCTCGTCGAGGGGGCGGACCTGCTCGGCTGGCGGGACGTGCCGACCGACCCGACCGGGTTGGGCGAGACCGCCCTGGCGGCGATGCCCCGGGTCCGGCAGCTCTTCCTGGCCGCGCGCCGGCTCACCGACTCGCCCGCCGGCCCGGCCGGTTCCGCGCTGCGCGGCATCGAGCTGGACCGGGTGGCGTTCTGCCTGCGCAAGCAGGCCGAGCGGGAGACCGCTGAGCGGGGTGTGCCGGCGTACTTCCCGTCGCTGTCCAGCCGGACCATGGTCTACAAGGGGATGCTCACGCCCGACCAGTTGCCGGCGTACTACCCGGACCTGCGCGACGAGCGGGTGGACAGCGCGATCGCGCTGGTGCACTCCCGGTTCTCCACCAACACGTTCCCGTCCTGGCCGCTGGCGCACCCGTACCGGTTCATCGCGCACAACGGCGAGATCAACACGATCCGCGGCAACCGCAACTGGATGCAGGCCCGCGAGGCGCTGCTGCGCTCGCCGAACGTGCCGGGCAACATCCGGCGGGTCTTCCCGGTCTGCACCCCGGGCGCCTCCGACTCGGCGAACTTCGACGAGGTCCTGGAGTTGCTGCACCTGGCCGGGCGGAGCCTGCCGCACGCGGTGCTCATGATGATCCCCGAGGCGTGGGAGAACGACCCCGGCATGAAGCCGGACAAGCGCGCCTTCTACCGCTTCCACGCCAGCCTCATGGAGCCGTGGGACGGGCCGGCTTCGGTGGCCTTCACCGACGGCGAGATCGTCGGCGCGGTGCTGGACCGCAACGGGCTGCGTCCGGGGCGCTGGTGGCGTACGGCTGACGGGCTGGTGGTGCTCGGCTCCGAGGCGGGCGTGCTCGACCTCGACCCGGCCCGGGTGGTCGCCAAGGGGCGGCTCCAGCCGGGGAAGATGTTCCTGGTCGACACCGTCGCCGGCCGGATCGTGCACGACGAGGAGATCAAGTCCGAGTTGGCCGCCGCGCAGCCGTACGGCGAGTGGCTGCACGCCGGGCTGATCGAGCTGGACGACCTGCCCGCGCGCGAGCACACCGTGTACACCCACGACTCGGTGCGTCGCCGCCAGCAGACCTTCGGCTACACGCAGGAGGAGCTGAAGATCCTGCTCGCGCCGATGGCCCGCACCGGCGCCGAGCCGCTCGGCTCGATGGGCACGGACACCCCGATCTCGCCGCTGTCCACTCGACCGCGGCTGCTCTACGACTACTTCCATCAGCTCTTCGCCCAGGTCACCAACCCTCCGCTGGACGCCATCCGCGAGGAGTTGGTGACCAGCCTGGGGTCGACGATCGGGCCGGAGGGCAACCTGCTCGACCCGGGCGCGGCGAGCTGCCGGCAGATCGTGCTGCCGCACCCGATCATCGACAACGACGAGCTGGCGAAGATCCTCTCCATCGACGAGGACGGCGACCTGCCCGGCTTCAAGGCGGTCCGGGTCTCCGGGCTGTACCGCATCCGGGAGGGCGCCGCCGGCATCAAGGCGCGGCTGACCGAGATCTGCCGGCACGTCTCCGAGGCGATCGAGGACGGCGTACGCATCCTGGTGCTCTCCGACCGGGACTCCAACGCCGACCTCGCGCCGATCCCGTCGCTGCTGCTCACCGCCGCCGTGCACCAGCACCTGGTGCGGGAGCAGACCCGCACCCAGGCGGCGCTGATCGTGGAGTCCGGCGACTGCCGGGAGGTGCACCACGCGGCGGTGCTGATCGGCTACGGCGCGGCGGCGGTCAACCCGTACCTGGCGTTCGAGTCGGTGGAGGACCTGATCTCCACGAAGGCGCTGGTCGGGGTGGAACCGGCCGCCGCAGTCCGCAACTACGCGAAGGCGCTCGGCAAGGGCGTCCTGAAGATCATGTCGAAGATGGGCATCTCGACGGTCTCCTCGTACTGCGGAGCGCAGGTCTTCGAGGCGGTCGGCCTGGACACCCGGCTGATCCAGCGCTACTTCCGGGGCACCCCCAGTCGGATCGGCGGGGTGGGGCTTGCCGGCGTCCACGCCGAGGTGGCTGCCCGGCACGCGCTGGCCTGGCCGCCGGCGGGCACCCCCGCCTCCGACCGGCTGGAGGTCGGCGGCGAGTACCAGTGGCGCCGCGAGGGTGAGCTGCACCTGTTCAACCCGGAGACGGTCTTCCTGCTCCAGCACGCCACCCGCAGCCGGCAGTACGACATCTTCCGGCAGTACACGGCGAAGGTCGACGAGCTGGCTGCGCGGGCCGGTTCGCTGCGCGGGCTGTTCACGTTGCGCACCGGCGTGCGTCCGGCGGTGCCGATCGAGGAGGTCGAGCCGGCCACCGAGATCGTCAAGCGGTTCGCCACCGGCGCCATGTCGTACGGGTCGATCTCCGCGGAGGCGCACGAGACTCTCGCCATCGCGATGAACCGGCTGGGCGGCAAGTCCAACACCGGCGAGGGCGGCGAGGACGTCGAGCGGCTGCACGACCCGGCCCGCCGCTCCGCCGTGAAGCAGATCGCCAGCGGCCGGTTCGGTGTCACGAGTGAATACCTGGTCAACGCCGACGACCTTCAGATCAAGATGGCCCAGGGCGCCAAGCCCGGCGAGGGTGGGCAGTTGCCCGGCAACAAGGTCTGGCCGTGGATCGCCCGGACCAGGCACGCCACCCCGGGCGTCGGTCTGATCTCCCCGCCGCCGCACCACGACATCTACTCGATCGAGGACCTCGCCCAGCTGGTGCACGACCTGAAGTGCGTCAACCCGGCCGCCCGGGTGCACGTCAAGCTGGTCAGCGAGGTCGGCGTCGGCACCGTCGCCGCCGGGGTGGCCAAGCTCAAGGCCGACGTCATCCTGATCTCCGGCCACGACGGAGGCACCGGGGCGTCCCCGATGAACTCGCTCAAGCACGCCGGCACCCCCTGGGAGCTGGGGTTGGCCGAGGCGCAGCAGACCTTGCTGCTCAACAAGCTGCGCGACCGGGTCACCGTGCAGGTCGACGGCCAGCTCAAGACCGGCCGGGACGTGCTGGTCGCGGCGCTGCTCGGCGCGGAGGAGTTCGGCTTCGCCACCGCGCCGCTGATCGTCGCCGGCTGCGTGATGATGCGGGTCTGCCACCTGGACACCTGCCCGGTCGGCATCGCCACCCAGAACCCGGTGCTGCGGGAGCGGTTCACCGGCACCCCGGAGTTCGTGGAGAACTTCTTCCTGTTCCTCGCCGAGGAGGTCCGCGGGTACCTGGCCGAGCTGGGCTTCCGGTCGATCGAGGAGGCGATCGGCCAGTCCGAGCTGCTCGACGTGGCCCCGGCGGTGACGCACTGGAAGGCGCACGGGCTCGACCTGGCCCCCGTCCTGCACCTGCCGGAGCTTCCCGCCGGCGCTGCCCGGCGCGGCGTGCGCGCCCAGGACCACGGCCTGGAGCACGCCCTGGACAACGAGCTGATGGCGCTCGCCGGCCCGGCGCTGACCAGCGGCGCGCCGGTCCGGGTCGAGGTGGCGGTACGCAACGAGCACCGCAGCGTCGGCGCCATGCTCGGCGGCGAGGTGACCCGCCGCTTCGGCGGCGCCGGCCTGCCCGACGACACCATCGAGTTCGTGCTGCACGGCACCGCGGGGCAGTCGTTCGGCGCGTTCCTGCCACGTGGGGTGACCCTGCGGCTGCACGGCGACGCCAACGACTACGTGGCCAAGGGCCTCTCCGGCGGGCGGATCATCGTCCGTCCGGACGCCGCCGCGCCGTTCCTCGACGCCGACGCCGAGCCGGGGGAGCGGGCCGAGGACCAGATCATCGCCGGCAACACCATCCTGTACGGGGCCACCGCCGGTGAGGTCTTCCTGCGCGGCCGGGTGGGGGAGCGCTTCGCGGTGCGCAACTCCGGCGCGGTCGCCGTGGTTGAGGGTGTCGGCGACCACGGCTGCGAGTACATGACCGGCGGGACGGTGGTGGTGCTCGGCGCGACGGGCCGTAACTTCGCCGCCGGGATGTCCGGTGGCACGGCGTTCGTGCACCAGTTGGACCGGGCCCGGGTCAACGCTGAGCTGGTCGACCTGGCGCCGCTGGGCGAGCAGGAGCAGGTGCTGCTGCACGAGCTGGTCCAGCGGCACGTGGCCGAGACCGGGTCGGCGGTCGCCGAGGAGCTGCTCAAGCGCTGGCCGGATGCGGTGGCCGAGTTCACCGCGGTGGTGCCCCGCGACTACCGCCGGGTGCTGGAGATCATGAGGGCCGCCGAAGCCGCCGGCCGCGACGTCGACGACGCGGTGATGAGCGCGCTCAGCGCGCCACCGGCCGCGCCGGTGCCGCCCGCCCCGCGGGTGGCCGCCCAGGAGGTGGCTCGTGCCTGACCCGAACGGTTTCCTGCGTTACGACCGGCGACTGCCGGCCCGCCGCCCGGTGCCGGTGCGGATCAGCGACTGGCGTGAGGTGTACCCGCCGGCCGGCGAGGAACTGGTCCGCGAGCAGGCCACCCGTTGCATGGACTGCGGCATTCCGTTCTGCCACGACGGCTGCCCGCTGGGCAACCGGATCCCGGACTGGAACGACCTGGTCCGCACCGGCAACTGGGACGCCGCGGTGGAGTCGCTGCACGCCACCAACAACTTTCCGGAGTTCACCGGCCGGCTCTGTCCGGCGCCCTGCGAGGCGTCCTGTGTGCTGGGCATCGCCGGCGGCCAGCCGGTCACCATCAAGCAGGTCGAGGTGGAGATCGCCGATGCCGCGGCGGCGCGCGGGTTCGCGCCCCGTCCGGTGCCGGCGCCGTCCGGTCGGTCGGTCGCCGTGGTCGGTTCCGGGCCCGCCGGCCTGGCCGCCGCCCAGCAGCTGGTCCGCGCCGGTCACGCGGTGACGGTGTACGAGCGCGACGACGCGATCGGTGGTCTGCTCCGGTACGGCATCCCCGACTTCAAGCTGGAGAAGCGGCACATCGACGCCCGGCTGGCCCAGCTCGTCGCCGAGGGGGTGCGCTTCCGCACCGGGGTGAACGTCGGGGTGGACGTCACCGCCGAGCAGTTGCGCGCCGAGCACGACGCGGTGCTGCTGGCCTGCGGCGCTCTGCAGGGCCGGGACACCCCGGAGACCCCGGGCCGGGAGCTGCGCGGCGTACACCAGGCGATGGCGCATCTGGTGGCCGCGAACCGCGTGGTCGCCGCCGCCGGCGATGGTCGCCCGTCCGTCGCGGTGCTGCCGGACGGCACCCCGATCGACGCCGCCGGCAAGCACGTCGTGATCATCGGCGGCGGTGACACCGCGGCCGACTGCCTCGGCGTCGCGCACCGGCAGGGCGCGGCCGGTGTGCACCAGCTCGACCTGTACCCGCAGCCGCCGAGCGAGCGCGACGAGGCGCGGGATCCGTGGCCGACCTGGCCGTGGATCCTGCGCAGCTATCCGGCGCACGAGGAGGGCGGCGAGCGTGTCTTCGCCGTGGCGGTGCAGGAGTTCGTGGACGACGGCACCGGTCAGGTGCGGGCGGTGCGGATCGCCGAGGTGACCGTGGAGAAGCGCGACGGCCGGCGAGTGGTCACCGTGGTGCCCGGCTCGGAGCGGGAGCTGCCGGCGGACCTGGTGCTGCTGGCGATCGGCTTCGAGGGCACCGAGCAGCAGCCGCTGCTGGCCCAGTTCGGGGTCACCCGTAACCCCCGGGGCGCCGTCGACGCGCGTGACGACTGGCAGACCGACGCCGACGGCGTGTTCGTCGCGGGCGACATGCACCGGGGCGCTTCGCTGATCGTCTGGGCCATCGCCGAGGGGCGTGCGGCGGCCGCCGCCATCGACGGTCACCTCGGCGGTTCCGGCGCGCTGCCGGCGCCGGTCTCCCCGGCCGCGCAGCCGCTCGCCGCACGCTGACCCGACGGACCGGAGCACCTGGCCGGCGCGGTGGTACACCGCGCCGGCCGCCCGGGTGGACCGGTGAGGCCGGTCACGAGTGTGGGCAGATCGGTTCAACTGCCGCAAGACTTGTCCGCTGCCGGGCCGCGCCGCGATCGGCGTGCTCATCATGCTCGATCGCATCGGAGGGTTCGTCGTGGCCAGAGGTGCCACCTTCGCCGCGCTGCGCCACCGGAACTACCGGATCTGGGCGCTCGCCGGGTTCGTCTCCGTCATCGGGACCTGGATGCAGGTCCTCGGAGTCAACTGGTACGTGCTGAAGGAGACCGGCTCGGCGACCTCCATGGGGTTCGCCGTGCTGCTCCAAGCCGCGCCCACGCTGCTGCTCAGCCTCTGGGGCGGCGTGCTGGCCGACCGGCTCCCCGCCCGCCCGCTGCTGATCGCCGCCCAGGTGGCCCACGCCACGCTCGCCGCGGGGTTGGCGGCGGTCGCCCTGACCGGTGTCGGCGGCCTGCCGCTGATCTTCACGATCTCCCTGCTCAGCGGTGCCGTCTCGGCGATCGAGGGCCCGGTGTCGGGTCGTTGGTCCTCCACCCTCGTGGACCGGGAGACGCTCGGCAATGCCCTGGCGCTCGGCTCGCTCACCAACTCCGCCGGCCGCATCCTCGGCATGAGTCTCGGTGCCGTCGTGGTGGCCGCCGTCGGTCCCGCGCTGCTCTTCGGCATCAACGCGGCGAGCTTCGTCGCCGTGGTGGTGGCGCTCTTCGGCGTACGTCAGGGGGCGTTGCACGGTCACCAGGTGGCCGCGCCGGACGGCGGCCGGAGTCGCGGCGGCGTCCGCGCCGGGTTCGCCTACCTGCGGGGCCAGCCGGTGCTGCTGCTCGCGCTCGCCCTGGCGTTCGTGCTCGGCAGTCTGGGACGCAACTACCAGGTGACGATGGCGGCGATGAGCGACGGGCCCCTCGACGCCGGGGCGTCCGGCTACGGCCTCCTGTCGACCGTCTTCGCGGTCGGAACGGTGCTGGGCGCGCTCGCCGCCGCCCGTCGACGTGACCTGGGCTACCGGACCCTGGTCACCGCGGGCCTGCTGGCCAGCACGTTGCAGATCGTCGCCGGTCTCGCGCCGGGCACCTGGAGCTTCGCGGCGGTGATCCTGCCGATCGCCGCCGCCGCGGTGGTCATCGACACCACCGTCGGCACCCGCGCCCAGCTCGACACCGACGGCGCGCTGCGGGGTCGGGTGCTCGCCGCGCTCGCGGTCACCGGCTCGGTCTCCGCCATGGTCGGCGCGCCGCTGCTCGGCTGGCTCTCCGAGCACGCCGGGCCCCGGCAGACGCTCGTCCTGGCCGGATCCGTCGCGGCGGTCGCCACCGTCGCGGCGGCGGTCGCTCTGGACCAGCAGCGCGGTCGCCGGCTGCGCCGAGGGCACACCCTGGCGCTGGTCGTGCCGCCGCTGCGCAGGCCGGTGCCGGCAATGGCGCGGACGGCGGCTCGCATCGTCGGGCCCGCCGCGGTCGGTGGTCGCCACCTGACGCTGCGGCCAGGGCTGGCGAGCCGGGTCCGGCCGGGACGTCCCCGGTACTGCCCCGTCTGCTCGCCGCTGGCGGCCCACAGCCGACCCGCGATGTCGGCGGGCAGCGGCCGGCACTCCGCCGGGTGCGTCCGGCCGCTCTGACCGCTCCCCGTGCCGCGGCCAACGCTGAGACAGCGGTCACCCCGGACGACCGGCCTTCGGGGCCGAAGCAAATGAAGATCATCGCTACGCTCCGATCATGGACATTGAGGAGCGGCTACGGCGAACCCGCCGGTGGCTCTGGGTCGTACTGATCGGGCTATTCCTGAGCGGGGTGACCGCGTTTCCGCTGGAGATCGAGGTGCGCTGGCTGCTGCGCGCGCTGGACCCGCTCGCCGGCCATGTGCCGGCGCTGGTCGACTGGGTCGAGCGGGTGCACACCGGGCTCGTGACGGCCGGCGAGGACTACCCGTTCCTGCTCTACGGCACCGACTGGCTGGCCTTCGCCCACCTGGTGCTGGCGGTGGCGTTCTGGGGACCGCTGCGCGACCCGGTGCGCAACGTCTGGGTGGTGCAGGTCGGCATGATCGCCTGCGCGGGGATCGTCCCGCTGGCGTTGATCTGCGGCCCGATCCGGGACATCCCCTGGTTCTGGACGCTGGTCGACCTGTCCTTCGCGGTCGGCGCGTTCCCACCGCTCTGGTTCGCCTACCGGCACATCCGCGCCGTCGAGGCGAGCACGGCCGAGACGGTGGGTGCGCGGCCGGTGCCGGGGTCGGCGGCGCCGGCGTCCTGAGTCGCGGCGGGCCGCCCCGGCGCGCTCGGGGT
>NZ_RCVI01000343.1:0-16448 GCF_003667455.1 Micromonospora sp. CV4
CCCCACGCCAAGATCGTGCTCGATCCAGGATGTAGCGGCCTCACCCGCTCGCGATGCCACTACATCCCGGTTCGAGCGCGATCTTGACTGCCCAACTCACGCCCGGCCGGGAGTTGTGCCGTCACCCACCGGCGTCATGATCACGGAGCTTGGACGCGGAGGTGCGCGACGCGCGGTACCAGTGCAGGAGAACGGCCAGGAGCAGGACGGTCATCGCCACGGCGCCGGGAGCCTTCGTGAAACGGGCCAGGTTGGTGCCGTCGGGCAGGGTCAGAAAGGCCGCGAGCGCGGCCGGCAGCGCGAACCACGTCGCCCGGATGGCGGTGAGGGCGAGCAGCGCCAGCGGCCAGGTGGCGTACCAGGGGTGGAAGACCGGGGACAGGACGACGGTGGCGACCAGCGCCAGGGCCGCGCCGCGCAGCGCCACCCGGGGGCGCATCGCCTCGATCCGGGTCACCCGCTGCCGGACGTCGTTCAACGCACGAAGCGCCCGCCAGGCCCGCCACCAGAGGACCACCAGCACCCCGGCGAGCACCAGCAGCGCGAAGGCCCGGACCACCGGCACCGCCTGCGGGGCACGGCCGATCAGCGCGCCGGCGTAGTCCACGACCAGGCCGACCGCGGTGGGCGGCGACGTCCACTGCTCGGAGTCGCCGCTGTGGGTCAGCCCACCCACCCAGCCGAACCCGAGACCGGACAGCGCCGAGGTGACCAGCAACGCGGCCAGCAGCCCACCGGCCAGCCACCCGCCGTCGCGCAGCAGCACCCGCACGGTGTACCGGCCGTGCATCGCGGCCAGCGCGGCGAACGGCAGCACCACCACGGCGCTGGCCTTCACCGTGACCGCCAGGCCGAGCAGCGCCCCGGCGAACAGCAGCGCCGCCGGCCGGCCCGGCCGCCGGAGCACCACCAGCAGCCCGCCCAGCAGCAGACCCAGCATGACCGCGTCGTTGTGCGCCCCGGCCACCAGGTGCACCCCGACCAGCGGGCCGGCAAGCGCCAGCCAGGCGGCCCGCCGGGCCGGCACCCCGGCCGCACGGGCCAGCCCGGGCAGGCAGAGCGCCGCCAGCAGCAGCCCCGCCACGGCGATCACCCGCAGCCACACGACCGTGCCGGTGAGCCCGCCGCCGAGTTCGACCGCGAGCGCCGCGAGCAGCACGAAGACCGGACCGTACGGGGCCGGCGTGTCCCGCCAGATCGGCGCCACCGTGTCCAGCCACGGGCAGCCCGCCGCCGCCACGCCCACCGAGTACGGGTCGACGCCGTGCGCGTACGTCCAGCCCTGACAGGCGTACGAGTACACGTCCCGGCTGCCCGACGGCGGCGCGAGCAGCAGCGGCAGCGCCCACAGGCCGGCGGTGACGTACGCCCACCGGGTCGACGGCGCGCCCTCGCGCAGCGACCACCACGCCCCGACCAGCAGTGCGGTGCCGACCAGCCAGCAGGTGAGCGTCGCCGGACCGCCCGGGGAGCGCCAGATCGACACCGGCGTCGCGCCCAGCGGGGCGTCGGGCAGCGCCCCGCCGAGGTACCCGGCGACGGCGAGCAGCACCGCGCCGGCCAGGCCGCCGTACCGGACCGCGCGCGCCGTCAGCGAACCGTCAGCGGCGACCTCAGGTGCGGCGGTCGCGGCGCCGGGATCGGTCACCGGCGCACCTTTCCTCAGTCGGCGGCGACCGGCTGACGGGCCGCCCGAGCCGACCGTACCAACCGGATGACCAGCACGATCACCAACAGCGTCATCAGCGCCGCCCCGACCGTCTTGGTGTACCGGGGCAGCCCGGTGCCGTCGGGCAGCACCAGGAACACCGCGACCAGGGCGACCACGATGAACCACCGGGTCCGCCGGGCGGTGGCCGCCAGCACGAACAACGGCCAGGTCCAGTACCAGGGATGCACCACGGGTGAGAGCGCGACCGTGAGGGCGAGCGCGAGGCCGGCGTAGAACAGCGGGTCGCGGGTGCGAGCCCGCCACCAGAGCCAGACGAGGAGTACGGCCAGGAGCACGACGGCGATCCCGCGCGTCACCGGCAGCGCGTCGACGTGCCCGCCGAACAGCCGCGCGACGTCACCGATCGTCTGTCCGACAGCGGTCGGCGGCGAGGTCCACGCGACGGCGGCGCCGCCCTGGGACAGCCCGCCGATCCAGCCGAAGTCCAGCCCACCGGCAGCGGTCACGCCCACGACGGTGGCGACCGCGCCGCCGACCACCCAGCCGCCGTCGCGGATCAGGGTCCGGATCCGGAACGGCCCGGCGGTGGCGGCCAGCGCGGCGAACGGCACCACCACCACAGCGGTGACCTTGATCGCCACGGCGACACCGAGCAGCACCCCGCCAACCAGCAGCAGCCCACGCCGGCCGGGTCGGGACGCCACCACGGCCAGCCCACCGACCAGCGCGGCGAGCATCAGCACGTCGTTGTGTGGGCCACCGATCAGGTGCGCGGCGACCAGCGGGGAGCCCAGCGCCAGCCACACCGCCCGCTTGGCCGGCACACCGGTCCGCCGTGCCAGCGCCGGCAGCGCCCACGCGCACAGCACCACCCCGGCCAGCGACAGCGCCCGGAACAGCACGATGCTGGCGGTCAGCGAACCGGTGACCTTGACCACGGCGCCGGCGATGAGCACGAACAGCGGCCCGTACGGCGCCGGAGTGTCCCGCCAGATGACGGACACCGTGTCGAGCCAGGGGCAGGGCAGCGCGGAGACGCCCTGCTCGTACGGGCTGATGCCGCCGGCGAAGCTGGCGCCCTGGCAGGTGTACGCGTACACGTCCCGGCTGCCGAAGGGCGGCGCGATGAGCAACGGCAGCAGCCAGAGCCCCACGGTGACCAGCGCCCACCGCGTCGACGGGCCCCCGTCGCGCAGCGCCCACCAGGCGTACGCCATCAGACCGGTGCCGACCGCCCACGCGGTGAGGACCAGCGGGCCGTTCGGACCCTGCCAGATGCTGACCGGGGTGCTGCGCAGGGGGCCGCCGGGGAACGCGCCGCCGAGGAACGCGGACAGCGCGAGCAGCATCGAGCCGGCCAGGCCGGTCCAGCGCGCGAGGTGGGAAGGCACCCCGACATGCTGCCAGCCCGTCGACGGGGAGCCGACGGCAGGCACCGTCAGCAGTGGCGCGCCGGCGCGAGGCTGCTGGAGATCGAGTAGTCACCTGCGGCACGGACGCGCACCTCGGTCCACCCGTCCGCGCCGGGTCGCAGACAGCCGTCCGGGCCGGTCAACGACAGCCAGCGCGACCAGCGCACCCGAACCGGCACGTCGCCCGGCGGGGCGGTCAGCCGGACCGAGCCCCGGTCGGCGGCGACGAGGTTGCCCGGGGCCCCGACCAGCGGAGTCGGATCGACCACGGCGTACATCTGCCAGGTCGGATCACGCCAGACCTCCCGCAGGTACGGCAGGCCGCCGCGGATCAGCGCGGCCTCGTCGCGGCCCCACCGGTCGGCGGGGGCGTCCGGGGCGAGCGCCACGTACGTCACCGCCTCGTGACGGAGCCACTGCTCGTAGGTCTGCGCGGTCAGGGTGCCGTCGTAGAACACCGAGTTGCGATCGCTGTCGACCTGGCGCTCCCAGCCACGGGCGAGCGGCACGGTCGGTGGCAGGTACGCGGACTCCCAGTGGTCCCGCAGCGGCACCACCTCGACCCGCCCGGTCGGCTGCCGCCGCTCCAGTTCGGCGACGAGCGGCCGGTGGAACGCCGGGTCGCTCTCCGGCGCGCCGGCCCGCACGACGTCGCTCACCATCACCGGGGACTGCCACCACACGGTCGCGGCGAGCAGCCCGGCCAGCCACGGCGTGGGCAGCGGGGCGTACCCGGCCAGCACGGGCAGGGCGAAGAGCAGCGACAGGCGCAACGCGTTGGAACCGATCGGGCTGGGCACGTAGTAGGCACCGACCAGGAGCAGCACCGTGAGCACCGCGCCGATGCGCAGCACGTGGCGACGGCGGGGCAGCACGACGCCCACCAGCACCGCGAGCGCGACGTTGATCCGCATCGACTCGGCCGAGTACGGCTGGGTCCCTCCGTTGCCGAAGAACGCGGCGATCGGAGCGAGCGTGACCGCGGGCGCCACGGCCAGCACGAGGCCCTCCGCCAGTGGTCGCTCCACTCGCCAACCACCCGGCAGTCGACGGCCCGGCCCGGCGCCGTGGCGCAGGGCGGCCAGCAGCAACGCCGCGCCGGCCAGCCCGGTGAACAGGCCCGCGACCGGGCTCGCCGCGGTCGCGAGCGCGGCGCATCCGGCGGCGAGCGCCAGCCGTACCGGACGCGGTGGGCGTTCCGCGCTGACCGCGCAGAGCGCCAGCAGCCCGAATGTCAGCCCCACGGCGAAGGTGATCCGGCCGCTGGCCAGGTTGCCGACCAGCACCGCGGCACCGAGGACACCGGCCAACAGCGGGCGGCGAGCCCGGCTACGGGTGAACAGCCACCCCAGCGCGGCCGCGCCGACCACGGCGGCGACGGCGCCCAGCGGACGTACGCCGATCAGTGCGCCCAACCGGGCCGTGAACAGGCTGTAGCCGTACTGGTTGACGCCGCCGTACCAACCGAAATCGAGGGGCGCGGCCCCGTACCGGTCGGCGAACTCGGCGCGGGCCACCTGGGCGGCCAGGTCGGTGCCCATCCTCGGCGCGAGCAGGAACGCGGCCGCGAGCAGCACCGCGACCCCGGCGGCCGCCGCCCAGACCGCGTGCGGGGATCGGGCGCGTTCGGTCCGCTGGCCGGCCCGCGCACCGGCCGGGTGGGTCAGTGCGTCAGGCATTGAGCACCCGTTCCGCGGCAGCGCGGGAGCGGCGGCCGGTGCGCAGGTACTCGTCGAGGAACTCCCCCGGATCGTCCCGGCCGAGCAGCGCGACCACCCCGGCCAGCTCCACCCCGTGCCGGGGCAGCTGGTCACCGGCCCGGCCCCGGACCAGCATCAGCGCGTTGCGCACCTGCGCGGCCAGGGACCAGCCGGCGGCCATCTCCGCGGCGTCCGCCGGGTCGACCAGGCCGGCCCGCTCGGCGGCCGCGAGCGCGTCGAGGGTACGCGTGCCGCGCAGCTCCGGGATCGCGCCGGCGTGTCGGAGCTGGACGAGCTGCACCGCCCACTCGACGTCGGCCAGCCCGCCGCGGCCCAGCTTGGTGTGGGTGGCCGGGTCGGCGCCGCGGGGCAGCCGCTCGGTCTCCACCCGCGCCTTGATCCGGCGGATCTCGACGACCTGCTCGCGGGTGAGACCGTCGGCGGGGTAGCGCACCGGGTCGATCAGCGCCTCGAACTCGGCGCCCAGGTCGGCGTCACCGCAGACGAACCGGGCGCGCAGCAGCGCCTGCGCCTCCCACACCCGCGACCAGCGGGCGTAGTACTGGGCGTACGCGGCGAGGCTGCGCACCAACGGGCCCTGCCGGCCCTCCGGGCGCAGGTCGGCGTCGACGCCGAGCGGCGGGTCGGGGGCGGGCACTCCGAGCAGCCGGCGCAGTTCCTCGGCGATCGCGTGGGCGGCGGCGCTGGCCGCGCTCTCGTTGCTCCCGGGGGGCGGGTCGTAGACGAAGAGCACGTCGGCGTCGGAGAGGTAGTTCGACTCGTACCCGCCGAGCCGACCCATGCCGATCACCGCGAATCGCAGCCCGGGCGGTGCCGCCTGACCGGCCTGGGCGGCTCGTAGCGCGGCGGCCAGGGTGGCGTCGGTGACGTCGGAGAGGGCCGTGCCGACCGCGGTGATGTCGGCCAGCCCGGGGGCCTGCCGGTTTCCGCCGTCCGTCCGCGTGGGTGTGGGTGTGGGTGCGAGCGAACCGGCCCGGCAGAGCACGTCGGCGCAGGCCACCCGGACCAGCTCCCGGCGGCGCAGCGCGCGTACCGCCCGGGTCGCCTCGACCGGGTCGCCGTGCCGGGCCGCCGCCGCGAGAAAGCCCTCCTGGAGCACTGCGCGTGGGCGGGGCGCCAGCTCGTTCTCCTCGGCCAGCAGTCGCAGCGCCTCCGGGTCCCGGGCGAGCAGGTCGGCGACGTACCGGGAGAGGGCGAGGACCCGGGCGAGCCGCCGGGCGACCGGGCCACCGTCGCGCAGCAGCCGCAGGTACCAGGGGGTGCTGCCGAGCTTGTCGGAGACCTGCCGGTAGTTGAGCAGCCCCCGGTCCGGCTCCGGCGCGTCGGCGAACTCGCTGAGCAGCACCGGCAGCAGGGTCCGTTGGATGGCCGCGGTGCGGCTCACCCCGCCGGTGAGGGCCTGGAGGTGCCGCAGCGCCCCGGCCGGGTCGGCGAAGCCGAGGATCTCCAGCCGGTGCCGGGCCGCCTCCGGGGTGAGCCGCAGCCCGTCGGCCGGCACCCGGGCGACCGACTCCAGCAGCGGCCGGTACAGCAGCTTGGCGTGCAGTCGGCGTACCTCGGCGGCGTGGGTCACCCACTCGGCCCGGAAGGCCTCCACGGCGCTGCGCCCCGGCGTCGCCGTGTAGTCCAGGGCGGCGGCGAGCCAGCGCAGCGCGGCCGGCTCGGTGGGCACGGTGTGGGTGCGGCGCAGGCTCTGCAACTGGAGCCGGTGTTCGATGCTGCGCAGGAACCGGTAGCCGCGCAGCAGAGCCTCGCCGTCGGCGCGACCGACGTAGCCGCCGGCGACGAGCGCCCGCAACGCCGGGATGGTGCCGGGTACGCGCAGCGTCTCGTCGCCGCGACCGTGCACGAGCTGCAACAGCTGGACGGCGAACTCGATGTCGCGCAGCCCGCCGGAGCCGCGCTTGATCTCGCGCTCCAACTCCTTCGGCGGGATGTTGTCGATGATCCGGCGCCGCATCGCGCGGACGTCCTCGACCGCCTCGGGCCGTTCGGCCGCCCGCCACACCAGCGGCGCGAGCTGGTCGATCCACTCCTGGGCCAGCGGCAGGTCACCGGCGGCCGGGCGGGCCTTGAGCAGCGCCTGGAACTCCCAGGTGCGCGCCCACCGGCGGTAGTAGGCCAGGTGGCTCGCGAGGGTGCGCACCAGCGGGCCCCGGTTGCCCTCCGGACGCAGCGCCGCGTCCACCGGCCAGGCGACCAGCCCACAGATGTGGATCAGCCGGGTCGCCACCTGGGTGGCGGCGGAGAGGTCGGCGTCGTCGGCCGCCACGAAGATGACGTCCACGTCGGACACGTAGTTCAGCTCGCCGCCGCCGCACTTGCCCATCGCCACCACGGCCAGCCGGGGCCGCGCGGTGCCCGCCGGCAGCTCCGCGACCGCGCTCTCGTACGCCGCGGCCAGCGTCGCGTCCGCCAGCGCCGACAGCGCGGCCATGGTCTGCTCCAGGCCGCGCCCGCCGGTCAGGTCGGCCGCCGCGATCCGCAGCAGGGCCAGCCGGTACGCGGACCGCAGCACCGCCACCGGGTTGCCGTCGCCGGTCGGCTCCAGCCGACCCTCGGCGGTGGGCGCGAGCCCGTCCGGGGCGGTGCGCAGCGCCGCGTAGTGCTCGGGGTGGGCCACCAGATGGTCGCCGAGCGCCGACGAGGCGCCGAGGACCGCGATCAACCGCCGTCGCAGCCCCGGATCGGTGTGCAGCTCCGCGAGCAGCGGCGACCCGGGACCGGTCGCGCCGGACGCCGTTCCGCCGTTCGCGCGGCGTTCGGCCTCGACGATGCGGTGCAGCTGGCGCAGCGCCAGGTCCGGGTCGGCGGCCCGGGACAGCGCGGCGAGCAGCTCCACGGCCGACTCGTCGACCGGCTCCTGCTCGGCCGGCCGCCACAGCCCCAGCCCGTCCGGGCCGAGCAGGTCGGCGGCGCGCGCCCCGCCGTCACCCTCGGCGGTGCCGAAGCCGTACCGGGCGAGCCGGCCCGGCGCCCTGGTCGGCCTGCTCATCAGTGCCCGAGCAGCGGCAGGCCCCGCCGCGTCGTGCTGTCGTCCAGCTCCCCGAGGGCCAGCGCGGCGAACCGGGCGGCGAACGGCTGCCAGACCTCCTCGACGTCGACCATGACCGAGGCGCAGGCCGCGACCACCAGCTCCGGGTCGTAGCCCAGCTCGGCGAGGAGCGTCGAGTCGGCCGCCCAGTCGGCGATCATCGCGGTGTCGCACTCGATGTGGAACTGCAGCCCCCAGGCCCGGTCACCGAGCCGGAACGCCTGGTGCGGGTAGCGGGTGGAGGCGGCCAGCAGGGTGGCGCCCCGGGGCAGCTCGGTGATCTCGTCGGAGTGCCACTGGAGCACGTCCGGGATCAGCGGCACGTACCGGAACAGCGGGTCGCCCTCGGCGGCGTCGCGCCGGCCGACCACGCCGGGGCCGATCTCCGGCCCGGACGGGCTCCGCTCGACCAGCCCGGCGTGCGCGGTGGCGAGCAGCTGCGCGCCCAGGCAGATGGCCAGGGTGGGCACCCGGTACCGGACGGCCTTGCGCAACAGCCCCTCCACCGCCGGGAACCAGGGGGCGCCGGGCGAGCCGTCCGCCAGCGGGTACGCCTGCTGCTCGCCGCCGAGCACCACGAGCGCCGCGTACCCCTCCAGGTCGGCGGGGAGCTCGTCGCCGGCGTGCGGGCGGACCACCCACAGCTCCAGCCCGGCCTCGGTCAGCCACTCGCCCAGTCGACGCAGGTCGTCCGACGGGTCGTTCTCGATCACCAGCGCGGTTGCCACCCGTCGAGGCTAGCCGGTGCGCCGCGGAGGGCCACGCCCCGCCACGGCCCGCGCCCTCCGTCGCCGGCCTGCGCCAGCTGCCCGGGACAGCGGGGTCGATAGGCTCTGCGGTTGTGATCAGCGAGGACCCGACCGTCGTCCGTCCGCCCGCGCTGCGCCCGGGTGACACGGTGCTGCTGGTGTCGCCGTCCGGGCCGACCTCGCCGGAGCGGGTGGCCCGTGGGGTGGAGCTGCTCACCGGCTGGGGCCTGCGGCCGGTGGTGGCGCCGAACGCGTACGCCCGGCAGGGCTACCTGGCCGGCGCGGACGACCTGCGCGCCGCCGACCTGAACGCGGCGTTCGCCGACCCGCAGGTGCGCGGAGTGATCTGCACCCGCGGCGGGTACGGGGCCCAGCGGGTGGTGGACGCCATCGACATGGACGCGGTCCGCCGCGACCCGAAGGTGGTGGCCGGCTTCTCCGACATCACCGCGTTGCAGTTCGCGCTCTGGCGGGGCGCCCGGCTCGCCGGTGTGCACGGCCCGGGGGCGGCCTGGCGGGATGAACGCACCCCGCTGCGCTCGGCCGAGTCGCTGCACGCCGCGCTGATGACGACCGAGCCGGTGACGGTCACCGCGGTGGCCGGCGAGGAGACCTATCCGGTCCGTGTCCCGGGTCGGGCCACCGGCACCCTGCTCGGCGGCAACCTGTGCATGATCGCCGCGTCGATCGGCACGCCGGACCTGCCCGACCTGACCGGGGCGGTGCTGTTGATCGAGGACGTGCAGGAGCCCCCGTACAAGGTCGACCGGATGCTCACCCACCTGCGCCGGGCCGGCGCGCTGGACGGGTTGGCGGGGGTGGCGGTCGGTCAGTTCACCGACTGCGCCGACGGCTGGGACACCACGATCGTCGATGTGCTCGGCGAACGGCTCGGTGGCCTCGGCGTGCCGGTGCTCGGCGGGCTGCCGATCGGCCACGGCCCCGGTCAGCTCACCGTCCCCGTCGGCACGCGGGCCATCCTCGACACCGGGACGGCCACCCTCACCGTCTCCCCCGCCGTCGCCTGACCCGCTCCGCTCCCGCGGGTCAGGGGGTGAGGCGGGCCAGGTGGCCCGTCTCCAGGGCCGCGTAGACGCTGCCGTCGGACCCGACGGTGAGGCCGTGCGGCTCGGAGTTCGGGGTGGGCAGCTCGTAGGTGTCGACCCGGCCGGCCGGGTCGACGTGGCCGATACGGTTTCCGGCCCACTCGGTGAACCAGGCGCCACCGGACGGATCGGCGACGACGGCGTGCGGCCGGGCCGTCCGGTCCGGCAGCGGGTACTCCTCGATCCGGCCGTCGGGGGTGATCCGCCCGACCTGACCGGCCGCGATCTCCACGAACCAGAGCGCCCCGTCCACACCCGCGGCGATACCGACCGGCGCGGCGCCCTCGGTGGGCAACGGATGCACCCGCACGGCGCCGTCCATGCCGACCCGGGCGATCGCGTTCGCCTGGTTGAGGGTGCACCAGACGGCGTCGTCCGGGCCGGCCGCCACCATCGAGGCGTACGCCCCGGAGACCGGCAACCGCACCTCGGTGACCACTCCGTCGGCGCTCACCCGTCCGACGGTGTCGGAGTTCATCCCGGCGTACCAGAGGGCGCCGTCCGGCCCGGCGGCGATGCCGCACGGGCCGGTGCCGGGCGGCACCGCGAACGCGCTCTGCTGCCCGTCGGTGGTGATCCGGCCGATCCGGTCGTCCCCGGAGCGGGTGAACCAGAGGGCGCCGTCCGGGCCGGACGTGACGATCAGTGGACGGCTGCCCGGATCGCCGGCCGGCCAGCGGCGCACCGAACCGTCCCCGTCCACCCGGGCGATCGCGCCGGCGTGGACCAGGGTCAGCCAGAGCGCCGCGTCGGCGCCGGTGGTGATGCCGTACGGCCCGGCCTGCGGATCGGTGATCGGAAGTTCGCGGATCGGAGTGGACGTCACGAGAGGCTGCCTTCCGTCGATGAACGGACCCACCCTCACCCACCGGGCGTACCGAGGCAACCGGTTTGTCCGACTCCGCGCCCCGGATTGCCAGCTGGCGGACAGCTTCGGCACGGCTCCCACCCAGCCGCACTGGTCACCGTCGGTGACGACATCGCAGCACCACCGAGCATCTGGAGGAGAGCATGTCCCGCACCATCCGTAAGAAGCACCTGCTGGCCGGCCTGGCCACCGCCGGCGTCCTCGGCGTGGGGATCGCGGCCCCGACGATCGCGTTCGCCGCGGACGCCACGTCCACGCCGAGCGCCAGCAGCACCACCGACGGCCCGGGCACGAAGGCCGACCGGCAGGGTGAGTTCGCCGAGGCGCTCGCCAAGGAGCTGGGCGTCTCCGCCGACAAGGTGACCGCCGCGCTGGAGAAGGTCCGCGAGCAGCGGCTCGCCGACCGGCCGGAGCGGCCGTCCACCGAGGACCGGCAGGCCGCGCTCAAGGAGCGGCTGGACCAGGCGGTCAAGGACGGCAAGCTCACCCAGGAGCAGGCCGACGCGATCACCAAGGCTGTCGAGTCCGGTGTCTTCCCCGGCCCGGGCGGCCACCGTGGGCCGGGCGGTCACGGCGGGCCCGGCGGTACGGCCGGCAAGTGACCGTCGGCGGCCCCGCCCGCCCGGGCGGGGCCGCCACCGTCCAGATCGTCAGCCGGCGGGCGGGGGCGTGAACACGCCGAGGTGGTTGCCGGCCGGGTCGAGCAGGTGGGCGAGGCTGAGCCCGCTCGGAGTCGTCCGGACCGGCACCAGCACCTTGCCGCCGGCCGCCTCGGCCCGCCGGCAGGTCTCGGACACGTCGGCGACCTCGGCGTAGAACACCGCGTAGTTCGGCGACGTCCCGTCGGTCGCCCGGATCGCCCCGCCGATTCCGGCGTCGCCTCCGGCGCCGGTGACGCGGTAGGAC
Source organism: Micromonospora sp. CV4 (assembly GCF_003667455.1). Taxonomy (NCBI): domain Bacteria; kingdom Bacillati; phylum Actinomycetota; class Actinomycetes; order Micromonosporales; family Micromonosporaceae; genus Micromonospora; species Micromonospora sp. CV4. The sequence goes on from NZ_RCVI01000343.1 coordinate 11,469, forward strand.
CCGCCGTTGGCGGCGCCCTGCTCCTCGAAGGTCCAACCGAACAGCTCGCCGTAGAAGCGCTCCGCCTCCTCCGGTCGATCGGTGCCGATCTCGAACCAGGTGATGGGCGTGGTGGACATCTGCTGCCTCCAGTTTCCGTGCCGGCCGTTCGGCCGTCGTCAGGAGCAGTCTCGGGGCCGTCCGCGACAGCGTCCTGTCGGTGTTTCCGCATCACCTGACGGGGTCCGTACCGCCAGAGGCGATGCCCGACGGGGTCCGGGCCGTCGGTCTCAGACCAGGCTGAGCCGTCGGATCCGCTCGTGCGGGATGTCCAGATCCGCCGGGCGCAGCTCCCGCGCCACCACCTCGTGCAGTGCCCGCACGCCCCGGATCCGGTCCGTGCGGAAGCAGCGCAGCTCGTCGCGCAGCCGGCACCAGGCGAGCAGGTACCAGTGCCGGGCGTTGCCGAGGTAACCGAGCGGCTCGACGTCCCGTGCCGACTCGGCGCCGCCGCGGTCGGCGTACCGGATGCGCAGCACCCGTCGCGCGGCCACCGCGTCGGCGACGATGGCCGGGACGGGTGTGGCCGGCCCGTCGCCGATCAGGTGCACCCGGCCGGCGAGCCGGTGCGCCTCGGCCGCGTCGGCGGCCGGCAGCACCGCCACCAGCTTGCGCAGCGCGGTGGCGCCCGGCGCGGCGAACGGCGTGCCGGCGAGCCGGTGCAGCGCGACGGCCATCGCCACCGCCTCGGCGGCGGTGAGGTTGACCGGGGGCAGGGTGCGGGCGCGGTCCAGCACGTAACCGCCGGTGCGCCCCGGCTCCGCCCAGATCGGCACGCCGGCCTCCTGGAGGGCACCGATGTCGCGCTCGATCGTCCGGCTGCTCACCTCGAAGCGGGTGGCCAGCCAGCGGGCGCTGCGCGGCCGCGGCGACATCGCCCGCAGCTCCTCGACCAGGGCGTACAGGCGGTCGGTGCGGTTCATGCCCGGCACGCTACGGCCGAGGTACGACGACGACAGCGCTCCGCCGACGCGGGCTCAGGCGATTGCGGCCAAAGGCGATGCGGCCTCAGGCGATCGCGGGCTCAGGCGATGCAGGCGCAGACGATCAGTGCCGCCCCGAAGTGGGTGGCGGCGCTGACCCGGGCCGCCGGGTGCGGCTCCGGCGAGCAGATGACCTCACCGAGCTTGCCCGGGGTGAGCAGGTCGAGCACCACGAAGGCCAGCGCCATGATGGCCAGCCCGACCAGCCCGAACACCACGGTGGAGGCGAGCCCCTTGCCGAAGTCGCTGTAGCTGGTGAGGATCGCCGTGAAGACGATCCCGGCGATGCCCAGCTGGTTGGCGGCGAGCAGCAGCCCCGCGTTGGTGTTGCGGTCCACCCAGATCAGGTCCCGCAGGCGGCCGGGAGTGAGCAGGTCGACCAGCCCGAACCCGGCCGCCATCAGCCCCACGCCGACGAGACCGAACACGACGCTCTGCCAGGCACCGCTGAGCAGATCCTCCAGCACCGACTGCCTCCCGACTCTCCGCCCGGAGGGGTACCGGCGCGGTGATCGAGACGATAGCGGCAGCACGCAACCGCGTCAGCCCCGGAACTACAGCGCCAGGTAGCGCTGCCGCTCGTACGGGGTGACCTCGCGACGGTACTGCTCCCACTCGGCCCGCTTGTTGCGCAGGAAGAAGTCGAAGACGTGCTCGCCGAGCACCTCGGCGACCAGCTCGGACTCGGCCATCACGTCGATCGCCTCGGCGAGGTTCTCCGGCAGCGCCTCGTACCCCATCGCGCGCCGCTCGGCGCTGGTCAGCGACCAGACGTCGTCCTCGGCGCCCGGCGGCAGCTCGTACCCCTCCTCGATGCCCTTCAGGCCGGCGCCGAGGAGCACCGCGAAGGCGAGGTACGGGTTGGCCGCCGAGTCCGGCGAGCGGACCTCGACCCGGGCCGAGTTGGGCTTGCCGTACGCGGGCACCCGCACGAGCGCGGACCGGTTCAGGTGCCCCCAGCAGACGTACGCCGGGCTCTCGGTGATCCGGTCCGGCAGGTGCTGCGGGAAGAGCCGCTTGTACGAGTTGACCCACTGGTTGGTGACCGCGGTGTACTCGCGGGCGTGCACCAGCAGGCCGGCGATGAACGACTTCGCCACCTTGGAGAGCTTCATCGGGTCGCCGTTGTCGTGGAAGGCGTTGCGCTCGCCCTCGAACAGCGACAGGTGGGTGTGCATGCCGCTGCCCGGCTGGTCGGTGAACGGCTTCGGCATGAAGCTCGCCTGCACACCGGTGGAGAGCGCCACCTCCTTGACCACGTGCCGGAAGGTCATGATGTTGTCGGCGGTGGTGAGCGCGTCGGCGTAGCGCAGGTCGATCTCCTGCTGGCCGGGGGCGACCTCGTGGTGGCTGAACTCCACCGAGATGCCGATCCGCTCCAGCGCCAGCACGCCCTGCCGGCGGAAGTCGCGGGCGACGGCGTGGGTGGTGTGCTCGAAGTAGCCGCCGGTGTCCACCGGAACGGGCACCGAGCCGTCCTGGGGGCCGTTCTCCAGCAGGAAGAACTCGATCTCGGGGTGGGTGTAGAAGGTGAAGCCCTTCTCGGCGGCCTTGGACAGCGCCCGGCGCAGCACGTGCCGCGGGTCGGCCCAGGAGGGCCCGCCGTCGGGCAGCAGGATGTCGCAGAACATCCGGGCGCTCTCGCCGCTGACCCCGCCCTCGAACGGGAAGACCTGGAAGGTGGTCGGGTCGGGCATGGCGACCATGTCGGACTCGAAGACCCGGGCGAAGCCCTCGATCGCCGAGCCGTCGAAGCCGATGCCCTCCTCGAAGGCCGCCTCCAGCTCAGCGGGTGCCACCGACACGCTCTTGAGCGTGCCCAGCACGTCCGTGAACCACAGCCGGACGAACCGGATGTCCCGCTCTTCCAGCGTACGGAGGACGAACTCCTGCTGACGGTCCACTGCCACCCCTCGCAACACCTGTTTGCCAGCACCGGCCGGGTCGACCGGGCCTGACCGACCAGTCTCCACGGGCCTGGTTACGCCGACGTTACGCCAACGCCCGGCCCCCGTCCTGCCGTGCCCGCCGCGCTGCCCGCGCGCGGGCGGCGGGTGCGTGGCCCGCGTCTCCCGCCGGGCGCCGTGTCCGCCCCGAACGGCTGGGGCAAGATGAGGGCATGCCCACCCTGCGTCTCGCCCTGTCCCAGGTCAACCCGAGCGTCGGCGACCTCGCCGGCAACGCGGACCTGGTCCGCAGCTGGACACGCCAGGCCGCCGACGCCGGCGCCCAGCTGGTGCTCTTCCCGGAGATGATGCTGACCGGGTACCCGGTCGAGGACCTGGTCTTCCGGCGCTCCTTCGTCGCCGCGTCCCGGGCCGCCCTGGAGCGACTCGCCGCCGACCTCGCCGCGGACGGCCTCGGCGAGCTGCCGGTGGTGGTCGGCTACCTGGACGCCGACGGGCCGCCGCAGGTCAGCGGGGACGCCGAGCCGGGCCGGGGCGCCCGCAACGCCGCCGCCCTGCTGCACCGGGGCGCGGTCGCCGTCCGCTACTTCAAGCACCACCTGCCCAACTACGGCGTCTTCGACGAGGACCGCTACTTCGTCTCCGGTGACACGCTGACCGTCGTACGGATCGGCGGGGTGGACGTCGCGCTGACCATCTGCGAGGACCTGTGGCAGTCCGGCGGCCCGTTCGCCGCCGCCCGGCAGGCCGGGGTCGGCCTGGTGGTCAACATCAACGGCTCGCCGTACGAGCTGAACAAGGACGACATCCGACTGCCGCTGGTCCGCCGCCGGGCCGCCGAGGCCGGCGCCGCCATCGCGTACGTCAACATGATCGGCGGCCAGGACGAGCTGGTCTTCGAGGGCGACTCGATGATCGTGACCGCCGACGGTGAGCTGCTCACCCGCGCCCCGCAGTTCGTCGAGCACCTGCTCGTGCACGACGTCGAGCTGCCGGCCGCCGCCGACGCACCGATCGCGGAGGCCGTCGCGCACGACATGCGGCTGGTGCACAGCACGGTGGACGCCATCCCGCCCACGCCGTCCGGCCCGGCCGCGGTCGGCGGGCTGATCGAGCCGGTGGCCGACGAGGCCGAGGTGTGGCAGGCGCTCGTGCTCGGCCTGCGCGACTACGTCAACAAGAACCGGTTCCCGTCGGTGGTGCTCGGCCTCTCCGGCGGCATCGACTCCGCGGTGGTGGCCGCGCTCGCCGTCGACGCGCTCGGCCCGGACCGGGTGGTCGGGGTGTCGCTGCCCAGCCAGCACTCCTCCGAGCACTCCCGGGAGGACGCCGCCGACCTGGCCAAGCGCACCGGTCTGGATTACCGCGTGGAGCCGATCCAGCCGATGGTGGACGGCTTCCTGGCCAACCTGTCGCTGTCCGGGGTGGCGGTGGAGAACCTCCAGGCCCGGGTACGCGGCGTGACCCTGATGGCCCTGTCGAACCAGGAGGGCCACCTGGTGCTGACCACCGGCAACAAGAGCGAGCTGGCGGTCGGCTACTCCACCCTGTACGGCGACTCGGTGGGCGGCTTCAACCCCATCAAGGACGTCTGGAAGACGCTGGTCTGGCGGCTGGCGAAGTGGCGCAACACGGACGCGATCCGCCGGGGTCAGACCGCCCCGATCCCGGAGAACTCGATCGGCAAGCCGCCCAGCGCCGAGCTGAGCCCGGGCCAGCTGGACAGCGACACCCTGCCCGACTACGACGTGCTGGACCCGATCCTGATCGGCTACGTCGACGGTGACCTCGGCCGGGACGGGCTGGTCGAGTCGGGTCACGACCCCGCGGTGGTGGACAAGGTGCTGCGGCTGGTGGATACCGCCGAGTACAAGCGACGGCAGTCCGCGCCGGGCACGAAGATCTCGATGAAGGCGTTCGGGCGGGACCGCCGGCTGCCGATCACCAACCGGTGGCGCGAGCACGGCTGAGCCGGCCGGGTGCGCGCCCGGGCCGGTGGGTGGCGGCGGGCCGGTGGGTGGCGGCCGGGCCTGCGGGGGCGCGGCCGGACC
>NZ_RCVI01000344.1:0-16415 GCF_003667455.1 Micromonospora sp. CV4
CCTGTGCCCGGCCGGGTGCGGCGGGCGAGGCCGGCGCCGCCGAGACCGGCCCGGGGTGGCCACCGGCCCTGGCCTGCTGGGAGAGTGCGGCCTTGAGCTGCCGGGCGACGCCGGCGAGCGCGGCGGCGCTGGGCCACCGTGCGGCCGGGTCCTTGGCCAGCGCCCGTTCCACCACGGCCCGGACCTGCGGCGGGATGTCCGCCGGCAGTGGTCGGGGGGTCTCCCGGACGTGCCGCATGGCGATGTCGAGCGGGTTGTCGCCCTCGAACGGCCGCCGGCCGGCGAGGCACTGGTAGGCGACCACGCCGAGCGCGTACACGTCGGACGCCGGGGTGGCCACCCCACCGGTCGCCTGCTCGGGCGAGATGTACGAGGCGGTGCCGAGCACCGAGCCGGCGGCGGTGAGCTGGCCGACCAGGTCGGAGCGGGCGATACCGAAGTCGGTCAGCACCAGCGTGCCGTTCGGCCGGACCAGCAGGTTGCCCGGCTTCACGTCGCGGTGCACGATGCCCTTCTCGTGCGCGGCGTGCAACGCGTCCGCGGCCTGCGCGACCAGTGCCATCGTCCGGGCTGGAGTGAGCCGACCGACCCGGCTCAGCGTGGACGACAGGGCGTCGCCCTCGACGTACTCCATGACCAGGAAGGCGATCTGCTGGTCGTTGCCGAAGTCGTAGACGTCCACCACACCCGGGTGGTTGATGGTGGCCATGGTGCGGGCCTCACCGCGGAACCGCTCGGCGAAGTCCGGGTCGTCGAGCAGCGCGGGGAGCAGGCTCTTGACCGCGACCGTCCGGCCGAGCACCTGGTCGGTGCCGCGCCAGACGTCGCCCATGCCGCCGCTGGCGATCCGCTCGTCGAGGCGATAGCGGTTGCCGAGCTGGACGCCGGGGCTGAGCATGTCAGCGACCCCCGGGGTCGGCGATGGCGGCCCGCATGATCTGACCGCCGATCCGGGCCGCCTCGGCGCTGCCGCGGCCGCCGGCCTGCTCCAGTACGACGCAGACCGCGGAGACCGGGGTGCCGTTCTTGTCCAGCGCGAAGCCGATGAACCAGCCGTGGTCGGGCCGGTCCGGGGCGGACTGCGCGGTGCCGGTCTTGCCGCCGACCGTGTAGCCGCTGATCGCCGCATTCCCGCCGGTGCCATTCTGGACCACGCTGACCATCATCTCGCGCAGGTCGTTGGCGACCTGACCGTTGACCGGCTGGCGCAGCTCCCGCGGCTTCGCGGTGTAGTAGCTGGTGGTCCGGTCCGGGGCGAGTAGCTGGCGGACCAGGTACGGCCGCATCTGGCTGCCGCCGTTGGCGACCGCCCCGGCGATCATGGCCCCCTCCAGCGGGGTCATCCGGACGTTGTTCTGGCCGATCGAGGACTGGGCCAGTGCGGCCGGGTCCGTGCCGCCGTCCGGGTTCTGCATGTCCCCGGTCCGGCTGGCCGCCGTGGGCAGCCCGTCCTCGCCGAGTTGGCCGACGGTGAGGTCGTCCTGCTCGAAGCCGAACTGCCGGGCCTTCTCCTTGATGGTGTCGGCGCCCAGCCGCACCCCGAGCTTGGCGAAACCGGTGTTGCACGACTCCGTGACAGCTTCCATCAGGGTGACCTGCGCCTCGGGGCAGATCGACGTGGAGGCGTTACGGATCGGCTCGCCGGAGGTGGGCGGGGTGTAGCTGGAGCCGGCCGGGATCGGGGTGGACTTGGTGATTCCGTTCTCCAGCGCGGCCGCGGCCACCACGACCTTGAAGGTGGAGCCCGGCGGCAACGTCTCGGCGAGCGCGCGGTTGTTCAGCGGACGTTCCGGGTCTTGTTCGAGCTTGTTGTACGCCGCCGCCGCCTCGGTGGTGTTGTGGCTGGCCAGCGGGTTCGGATCGAAGCTGGGCATGGAAACCAGCGCCTGTACCGCCCCGGTACGGGGGTCGATGGCGATGGCGGCGCCCCTCTTCGCGTCCACCTGGTTGTTGCGCAACTGGTCGTACGCCACGTCCTGGGCCCGCTTGGAGAGCGTGAGCAGCACGTTGCCGCCGGCGGTCTGGTCGCCGGTGAACATGTCCTTGAACCGGTCGCCGATCAGCTGGTCGCTGGTGCCGGCCAGGAAGTCGTTCTCCACCTGCTCGATGCCCGTGTCCGCCAGGTTGACCGGCTTGTAGCCGAGCACGTGGGCGTACTTGGCGCCACCCGGGTAGGTGCGCCGGAACTTCAGCTTGCCGGTGGTCTCCTTGCTGGTGGCCACAGCGGTGCCGCCAGCCTCGATGTTGCCGCGCTTGCGCTCGTAGTCGGCGACCTGGACGCGGCCGTTGTAGTCGCTGGTGCGGTACTCGTCGGCCTTGTACGCCTGGATCCAGTTGAGGTTGGCGAAGAGCAGACCGAACAGGACCATGACGACGACGCCGACCCGGCGCAGGGGTGCGTTCACGGCTTGATCACCTCCGTGGGAGCACCGTGCAGCTGCTCGGGCGGGCCGCCGGCGGGCCGGGGCGCCTTGCCACCACCGCCGGCGACCGGCCGCCGGGCACCGTCGGAGACCCGCAGCAGAACTGCGATGAGCAGCCAGTTGGCCATCAGCGACGAGCCACCGGCGGACAGGAACGGCGTGGTCTGGCCGGTCAGCGGGATGAGCTTGCTGATGCCGCCGACGATCACGAAGACCTGGAGGCCGAGGGTGAACGCGAGACCGCCGGCGAGCAGCTTGCCGAACGAGTCGCGCACCGCGAGCGCGGCGCGCAGGCCCCGCTCCACGATCAGCAGGTAGACCACCAGCAGCGCGGAGAGGCCGAAGAGGCCGATCTCCTCACCGATGCCGGCGAAGATGAAGTCGTTCTGCACCTCGGGCAGGATGTCCGGCTGGCCGCCGCCCGGCCCCGCGCCGAAGAGCCCGCCCGTGCCGAGGGCGAGCAGGCCCTGGACGAGTTGGTAGCCCTTGTCCGTCGGGTCGGCGAACGGATCCAGCCAGATCTCGGCGCGCACGTAGAAGTTGGCGAAGGGCCCGCCGACCGTCGAGCCGAGGACGTAGGCGAGGTACGCGCCACCGAAGAAGAGGACCAGGCCGATGAGCAGCCAGCTGACCCGTTCGGTGGCGATGTACAGCGTCACCACGAACATGCCGAAGTAGAGTAGCGAGGTGCCCAGGTCCTTCTCGAAGATCAGCACCAGGAGGCTGATCAGCCAGACCACGACCACCGGGCCGAGGTCGCGACCGCGCGGGAAGTCGATGCCGAGGAAACGCCGGCTGGCCAGCGACAGCACCTCACGCTTGCGCACCAGGTAGTAGGCGAAGAACACCAGCAGCGCCAGCTTGGCGAACTCACCCGGCTGGATGGAGAACAGGCCGACATCGATCCACAGTCTGGCGCCGTTCTTCTCGGAGATGCTGCGCGGCAGCACCGCCGGGAGCATCACCAGCACGATGCCGGCCAGGCCCAGGGTGTACGCGTACCGGGAGATCGAACGGTGATCGCGCATGATGGCGAGCAGACCGGCGGCGAGGATCACCGAGAGGAGCGTCCAGGCCAGCTGGCGCCCGCCCTGCCCCGCGAAGATGGCCAGGCTCTCCCGGTCGGCCACGGGCGCCTCGCCCAGGTCGATCCGGCGCAGGAAACCCACCCCGAGGCCGTTGAGCAGCGCCACCGCCGGCAGCAGGGCCGGGTCGGCGAACGGGGCGAGGAACCGGATGACCAGATGCAGGCCGAGGAAGACCGCGCCGAGCGCGGCGGCGGGCATCCAGAAGTCCGGGGTGACCGTGTCCAGCAGGTTCGCCTCGACAGTCGCCCCGTACGCGGCCACCAGCACCATGGCGAGCAGCAGCAGGGACAGCTCGGCGTTGCGTCGGGACCGGGCCAGGCGTACGCCGGACTGCCCGCCCGTGGTCGCGGGAGAGGGTGCCGGTGTGGCCGCTACGGTCACGGGTGGAGTCCTCGGGATCTCAGCTGACGCTCACTCGGGAGACCGGCAACCGGCCGGGTCGAGCCCTGGCGTGGTCGAGTCGGAGGGCGTGGCGTCGGGTGTGGTGGTCGGGCCGGTCGCGCCGACAGCGGCGGTCGCACCGGTGGTCGGGCTTGCGCTGACGACCCCGTTGGGGGTCACCGACGCCTTGACGCTGGGGCTGCCGTTCGGTGCCGGCGTCGTTCCGATCGGCGTCGGGGTCACCGGCGTCGGGGTCGGCGTCGGCGTGCCTCCCACCGCGGTGGTCGGGTCGGACGGGCAGAGCGGCTTCAGGTTGGGGTTGCTCGGGGTGTCGCTGGTCAGCTCGGCGAGCTGGCGCTCGGCATCCGGCTCGCTCTTGGCCCGGATGCCCACCTTGACGGTGTCCTGCGCCGCCACGGTGAGGTCGTCCAGCCGGGTGCCGCTGGTGCGGTGCACGGTGGAGAGGTCCATCCCGGCGACCTGACCCTGAATGCCACGGAAGACGGCGACCTGGCCCTCCTCGGTGGCGCCCACGTAGTACTGCCGCTGCGTGTACGTCCAGCCGGCGAAGAGCCCGCCGCCGAGGATCACCAGCAGGGCCAGCGCCATGGCGGTGGCCCGCACCGGGCGACGCTTCGGCCGCTCCTGCTCGTCGTCCGCCGCCGGCTCCTCGGGCGCGGCCGGGCGCGGCGCGGAGAGCGCCGAGGCCCGGGCGGCCGGGGTGGAGTCGTCGGCGGAGGTCGCCATGCCTCGGTCCCGGGCGGCGGCGCCGCCGACGATCGGGGTCGCCTCGACGATGTCCTGATCGGTGGCGTCCGCGATGATCACCGTGATGTTGTCCGGACCACCGCCGCGCAGCGCGAGCTGCACCAGCCGCTCGACGCACTGCTGCGGGTCGGCGTACTCCCGCAGGGTCTCACCGATGGTCTCGGCGCTGACCACACCCGAGAGGCCGTCGCTGCAGATCAGGTACCGGTCACCGGGCAGCACCTGGCGCACCGAGTACTCCGGGTCGATGTCCCGGCCGTCCAGGGCACGGGTGAGCAGCGACCGCTGTGGGTGACTGCTCGCCTCCTCGGCGCTGATCCGACCCTCGTCGACGAGCATCTGGACGTAGGTGTCGTCCTTGGTGACCTGCGCGAACTCGCCGTTGCGCAGCAGATAGGCCCGCGAGTCGCCGATGTGGACCATTCCCAGCTTGCTGCCGGAGAAGAGGGTCGCCGTCAGCGTGGTGCCCATCCCCTCCAACTGTGGGTTGGCGTCCACCGTGTCGCGGAGTTGTTGGTTGGCGGTGCCCACGGCCGAACGCAACGCGTCGACGAGAGCGTCCCCCGGGACGTCCTCGTCGAGCGGCGCCATGGCACCGATGACGATGTTGCTGGCGACGTCACCGGCGGCCATGCCGCCCATGCCGTCGGCAACGGCGAGTAGCCGCGGCCCGGCGTAGACGGAGTCTTGATTGCCGTCTCGGATCAGACCGCGGTCGCTGTGGGCCGCATAGCGCAGGGTCAGAGTCATGGCCGTAATTCGAGGGAAGTGCGGCCGATCCGGATCGGCACGCCGAGGGGGACGGGGGTTGGTCCGGTGACCTTAGCGCGATCTAGGTACGTGCCGTTAGTCGAGCCGAGGTCCTCGACGAACCACTGCCCGTCGCGCGGCACGAGCCGGGCGTGCCGCGCGGAGGCGTAGTCGTCCGTGATGACCAGGGTGGAGTCCTCGGCCCGACCGATGGTGATCTGCGCTTCACCGAGAGTGATCCGAGTGCCGGCCAGCTGACCGGCGGTCACCACCAGCTGGTGCGCCGCCCTGCCCCGCTTCACCTTCGCCGGTTTGGCCGCCTGCCCCGTCGAGGCGCCCACCGCACGCGGCGCGGCGACCAGGCGACCTGACCGGGCCCCCGCGAAGAGGTCCCGGCGGATCACACCGACCACCGTGAACACGAAGATCCACAGAAGGATCAGGAACCCGAACCGGGCGACGGTGATGACCAGTTCCGGCAAGGCGGGTCAGCCGTCCACGCGGAAGGTCAGCGTCGTGGTGCCGAGCTGGACCATGTCACCCGGGTTGAGAGCGACGGCAGAGACCCGCTGGCCGTTGACCATGGTGCCGTTGGTCGACCCCAGATCGGTCAGCACGACCTGTCCGCCGTCGAAATCCAGCCGGGCGTGTCGCCGGGAGATGCCGACGTCGGGCAGGCGCAGGTTGGCCTGGTCCCCACGGCCGATCACCGTCGACCCCATCTGGAGGGGGTAGGTGCGCCCGTCGCCGGAGACCAGCCGCACGTTACGGCCGCCACCGTGCCCGGGCGGCGGGCCGTAGCCGCCACCCTGGTCGTACGCGGGGTAGGCGGGCGGGCCGGCGTCGTAGCCGGGCGCCGAGACCGGGGCGACCTCGCCCCCGGTGTACACCTCGGCGGTGACCCGGAACATCCCCGTGTCCAGGCCCTCCCCCCGTTCGATTTCGACGATCACGTCGCCGTAGACCGTCCAGGCCTGCTCGCCGATGAACTCCGCCTGCGACTGGGCCAACTCCTGGGCCAGCGCGGCGGCGTACGGCGCCAGCCGACTATGGTCGAACGGCGAGAGATCGATCACGTAGCGGTTGGGCACCAACGTGCGCCCACCGGCCAGGATCGCCTTGTGCGCCTCGGCCTCCCGCTGCATGGCGTTGAGGATCTCCACGGGGTGGACCACCCCTTTGAAGACCTTGGCGAAGGCCCCTTCTACCAGGCCTTCCAGACGCTTCTCGAAGCGTTGCAGCACGCTCACCGGCTCCTCCTCGGGTCCCGAGGACATGATGGTATCCGGCCGGCGCGCGCGCAGCTCACACGCCGCTCGGCCGCCTGCTACCGACCCGTTCGGATGGGCCGGGTCTCCCGTGCTAATCTTTCGTCCGCCACGAACGGTAACCGCTCGTGGCGAGCGCCGGGGACAGCGTAGTATCTCCGGGGCCTGCTGGAGACAGTGGGTCCGGGGCGGCTACAGTGTTCCGGGTCGTGCCACGGGGATGTGGCGGAATGGCAGACGCGCACGGTTCAGGTCCGTGTGCCCGAAAGGGCGTGGGGGTTCAACTCCCCCCATCCCCACCACCGACGAGGGCTCCGCAGAATGCGGGGCCCTTCCGTCATCTCGGGGCGTGCCCGTTGTCACGCTATGCTCCGATGGTTTCTGCCTCCGATGGACCAGGAGTGGCGTGTGAGTGTCGCGTTGGTGACCGGGTCGGGTGGTCTGATCGGCTCCGAGGCGGTCCGGCACTTCGCCGGCCTCGGTCTGGACGTCGTCGGCATCGACAACGACATGCGCCGGTACTTCTTCGGCGAGGACGGCTCCACCTCGTGGAGCCTGGAACGGCTCAGCCGTGACCTGGGCACCGCGTACACCCACTTCGCGGTGGACATCCGGGACCGGGACGGCCTGGAGCAGGTGTTCAAGAAGTACGGCTCCGACATCGCCGTGGTGATCCACAGCGCGGCGCAGCCGAGTCACGACTGGGCGGCCAAGGAGCCGTACACGGACTTCGACGTGAACGCCGGCGGCACGCTCAACATCCTGGAGAACACCCGACGGCACGCCATCGACGCGCCGTTCATCCACTGCTCCACCAACAAGGTCTACGGCGACCGGCCCAACAGCCTGCCGCTGATCGAGCTGGAGACCCGGTACGAGCTGCCCGAGGACCACCGCTGGTACCAGGGCATCACCGAGGACATGTCGATCGACAGCTCGCTGCACTCGGTCTTCGGCGCCTCCAAGGTCGCCGCGGACGTGATGGTCCAGGAGTACGGGCGCTACTTCGACATGAAGACCGCCTGCTTCCGGGGCGGCACGCTGACCGGCCCGGCGCACTCGGCGGCCGAGCTGCACGGGTTCCTGGCCTACCTGATGCGCTGCGTGATGGAAGGTCGGACGTACAACCTGTTCGGCTACAAGGGCAAGATGGTCCGCGACGCGATCCACTCGCGGGACGTGCTGACCGCGTTCGAGGCGTTCTTCCGGGCGCCACGCTCGGGAGAGGTCTACAACCTCGGCGGCGGCCGGCACTCCAACACCTCGCACATCGAGGCGTTCCGGATCGCCGAGGAGATCACCGGCCGCGAGGCGCAGATCAACTACGTCGAGCAGAACCGCACCGGCGACCACCAGTGGTACGTGAGCAGCATGGCCCGCTTCGAAGCGCAGTATCCGGAGTGGAAGATTACGTATGACGTCCCGATGATCCTGCGGGAGATCTACGAAGCCAACGTGGACAAGTGGGTGCCCCAGGCATGACCGCCCAGACCAAGCGCAACGTGCTCGGCGTCCTGGTCGACGCCACCGACTACGCCGCGGCGACCGACGCCGTGGTTACCGCGGCGCACGAGCGGCGCCCGCTCGCGCTGACCGCGCTGGCCGTGCACGGCGTGATGACCGGGGTGCTGGACCCGGCGCACAACGCCCGACTCAACTCCTTCGACGTGGTCACCCCCGACGGCCAGCCGGTGCGCTGGGCGCTCAACCTGCTGCACCACGCCGGGCTCACCGACCGGGTCTACGGGCCGACGCTGACCCTGCACGTGCTCTCACGCTTCGCCGACGAGGGGCTGCCGGTCTACCTGTACGGCTCCACCGAGGAGACGCTGGCCAAGCTGATCCCGGCGCTGGAGCGGATGTTCCCGGCGCTGAAGATCGCCGGGGTGGAGCCGTCCAAGTTCCGCGCGGTCCAGCCGGGCGAGGACGCCGAGATCGCCGACCGGATCCGGTCCAGCGGCGCCCGGCTGGTCCTGGTCGGGCTCGGCTGCCCGCGCCAGGAGGTCTTCACGTACGCCATGCGGCCGTTGCTCGACATGCCGCTGATGGCTGTCGGCGCGGCCTTCGACTACCACGCCGGGCTGTTGCGCCAGCCCCCGCCGTGGATGCAGCGCGTCGGCCTGGAGTGGTTCTGGCGGCTCGGCCTGGAGCCGAAGCGGCTCTGGCGCCGCTACGTGATCCTCAACCCGGCCTACCTGGCCCGGCTCGCCGGGCAGAAGACCGGCCTGTGGAAGGCCCGCCCGCCGGCGCCGGCCACCGAGCGGCCGGCCACCTTCGCGGTCTGACCCCTGATCCGTACGGCACGAGGCCCCACCCGGTGTTCCGGGTGGGGCCTCGGCTGTGGGAACCAGGTCAGAGGGTCAGGGTCCAGGTGTTGATGTAGCCGGTGTCCCCGGAGTAGACGTCCCGCACCTGGAGCCGCCAGGTGCCGTTCGCCGCCTCACTGGAGACGTTGGCGGTGTAGGTCGTGTTCACGTTGTCGGCGCCGTCGAAGTAGCTGCTGTTCTTCAACCGGTACGCCGAACCGTCCGGAGCGACCAGGTCGATCACCAGGTCACCGCGGTAGGTGTGCACGATGTTCACCGCGATGGTCGAGGCCGACGAGGCGTTGCGGCCACAGCCGGCGATCGTGATCGAGCTGGACACCGTGGCGCCGGTGTCCGGGATCGCGACGTCGGTGCCGTTGCTGCCGGAGCAGCCGCCGCCACCCGAACCGGTCACGGTCAACGTGTAGGTGGCCGTGCGGGTGCCCGCCGCGCCGCTACCGGTGATCGTGATCGGGTAGCTGCCGGCGGGGGTGCTCGCCGAGGTGGCGATGGTGAGGGTGGACGAGCCGCCCGAGGTCACCGTCGACGGGCTGAACGAGGCGGTCGCGCCGGCCGGCAGGCCGCTGGCGGAGAGGCTGACCGACTGGGCGGAACCGGCGGTGGTGGCCGTGCCGACGGTGGCCGTCACCGAGCCGCCGGGCGCGGTGGAGCCGGAGGTCGGCGACACCGAGACCGAGAAGTCGTTGGCCGGCGGGGTGCCGTTCACGACGTAGAGCAGCCGGTTCGGGGTGCCGGTGCCGACGTTGGTCACCACGTTCGGGGTCGAGTTGTTGACCAGGTTGTCCCGGACCTGCTGCGGGCTCCACGACGGGTTCGCCGAGAGCACCAGCGCCGCGGCGCCGGCGACGTGCGGCGATGCCATCGAGGTGCCGCTGATGGTGTTCGTGGCGCTGCTGCCGGTGTACCAGGCCGAGGTGATGTTGACACCCGGGGCCAGGATGTCGACGCAGGTGCCGAAGTTGGAGAAGCTCGCCGCGGCGTCGTTGTTCTGCGTCGCACCGACGGTGATCGCGGAGGCGACCCGCGCCGGGGAGTAGTTGCAGGCGTTCTGCCGGACACCGAGGGCGTTGCCGTTGCCGGCGGCGACCGCGTACGTGACGCCGGAGTTGATCGAGTTGGTGACGGCCGTGTCGATCGAGCTGTTGGCGCCACCACCGAGGCTCATGTTCGCCACGGCCGGCTTGACCGCGTTCGCGGTCACCCAGTCGATGCCGGCCACCACCTGGGCGTTGGTGCCGCTGCCCTGGCAGTTGAGCACTCGGACGCCGACGATCTGGACGCCCTTCGCCACTCCGTACGCCGAGCCGCCAACGGTGCCCGCCACGTGCGTGCCGTGGCCGTTGCAGTCGTCGGCGGAACCGCCGTCCACCGCGTCGAAGCCGGAGACGGCCCGCCCGCCGAAGTCGTTGTGCCCGTACAGCACGCCGGTGTCGATGATGTAGGCGCGGACGTTCGACGCCGTGTTCGGGTAGGTGTACGAGCTGTTCAGGGGCAGGTTCCGTTGGTCGATCCGATCCAGACCCCAGGACGGCGGGTTGGTCTGGGTGCCGGCGATCGAGACGGTGTGGTTCTGCTCGACGTACGCCACCGCCGGGTCGGCTGCGATCCGTGCGGCGGCCTTCGCGCCGACCCGGATCTCGAAGCCGCGCAGCGCCGCGCCGTAGGTGCGGGCCACCGTGCCGCCGTGCCGGCCGACCAGCCGGTCCGCGTTGTCGCCGACCGTGCTCCGGCTGACGGCGGTGTCCTTGAAGACGACGATGTAGCTGTCCGCGACGGCCGTGTCCCCACCCGCCGCCCGGATGGCTCCGGTGGGTTCGGCGGCCAGGGCGGGCGTGGCGGCGGCCAACAGGGTCAGTGCGGCCACCCCGACGAGTACGGACCTGTGGGCAAGACGCATCTCTTACCTCCCTCCGACCGGCAGCCGCCCGACGCGGGTCCCGCTCAGATCCATGACGGCCGATCTTTCCCGAGGGTAGGACAGCGCAGTGATGAAGATAAACATGTCGCATCGTTCATAACGCGGAGAGGATGCCCCCTACGGGACGGCGTTCCGGGACGAACGAGGGCTGCGCCCGGATTCGCGGACAGCCACGATCGGGGAGGCTGACCAGCATGGATAGCCCCCTCGCCACCCTGCTGCCGATCGCCGTGCTGTGGCTGGCCGCCGGCGTGGTCGCGGACGGCCTGCCCCGGCTGGACCGCGCCCGCGCGCTACGCCGACGCGCCGGACACCTGCTCATCCTGACCCTGGTGGCTCTGACGCTCACGGTGACCGTGCTGGCGGCCGGGTTGTTCAGTGCCGGAAACACGCCGGCCGATCAGGCGGCCACCGCCCTCAATCTCGCCGGGCTCCCCGCACTCGTGGTGGCGGTCTGCACCGTACGCCGGGTGCGTCGGCTGCGGGCCGGCGCGGGAGCGTTCGCCGCGGCGCCCGAGACGCCCGCGCCGCACGGCCTCCGGGCCGCCGCTGCGCACCCGCTGATCGGGTTGCCGTTGCAGGTCACCGGCGTGCTGACGGTGCCCGCGGTGGTCGCGGCGGGCGGCACCGACCTGCTCGCCGCACCGGGTGTCACCGGCCCGGTGATCACCGTCGGCGCGCTCGGGATCCTGACCATCGGCGTCCGGCACGCGCTGCGGCACAGCAGGCTCGCCGAGCGGGCCCGGCCGGACCCACCGCGGTCAACGCGAGCGCCCGGGCCCCTGCACGTATAGCAGCTCCAGGATCGCCCGGGTCGCCTCGAACCAGCGGTCCAGCCAGCCCGGCGGCGGCACGCTGCCCTTCGGCGGCAGCTCCATCAGCAGGCCGCGCAGCAATGGGTGGTCGGCCAGTGACCCGGTGGCCTCCATCGGCCAGCCGCTCGGCGGAAAGGACGGCTCGACCAGCGGGTTCGGATCCAGCGAGGGCAGGGAGAGCGGCGCTTCGCTCGCCTCGGCCGCCGGCGCCTCCCGCCCGCTCATCTCCTGGTCGGTCGAGACCACCTCGGTCAGTACGGTGTCCCGACGCGCCCCGCGGTACTTGCCACCGAACCGCTCCGGCTTGCCCGGACCGTTGGTGAGATTGTCAGACCCGATCGTCGTCATCCGTCTCGCCTGCCTCGCTGGGTTGCGGACCGGTGCGGCGGGTCATGGACCAGCGCCGTACCGACGGGTTCAACGAGACGGACCCGCTGTGGCGACGGGAATCCCGGCGGAACCTCGTCGACGGCGCCTCGCGGCGAGCGGGAGCCCGGCAACCCGGGCACGCGAAAGCCCCCGCCCGGTCGAGACCGGACGGGGACCTCACGTGACCGCTCGGTCAGGCCGAGCCGAACACACCACCTCTGGTGCCGGCGACGAAGGCATGCCAGTCACCCGGGGCGAAGACCAGGGCCGGCCCGGCCTTGTCCTTCGAGTCCCGCACTCCGACCGCCCCGGTCACGTACGCCACCTCCACGCAGTTGTCACAGTTCGGCCCGCTCTTCGAGCTCTTGAACCACGTTGCCTGCGTCAGGTCCACGGGGAACCCCTTGGTCGCCATTTCCACAACGGCTCCTCTGCCAGTTTTGCGATGTGTGCGACGGACTCCTCCGGACGAATGGCCGCGGCGCGGATGTGATCGAAGATGAAGCTGTACTTCTGTAGTTCGTCGCTCTTCTCAAGGAAAAGCCCACCCGTGGCGTTCTCCGCGTACACGACATCCGGATCACCGGGCTCGGGGAAGCTGAGGATCGTGAAGGTGCCGTCCATGCCGGCGTGCGCACCCACCTCGAAAGGCAGGATCTGCAACGTCACGTTCGGCAACTCGGCCACTTCGACCAACCGCTTGAGCTGGCCACGCATCACCTCGTCCCCACCCACCGGCCTGCTTACCACCGCCTCATCGAGCACCACCCACAGATCGACCGGATCGTCCTGGGTCAACAACGACTGACGGCCCAGTCGGACACGCACCCGTTGGTGGACCTGATCGGCGGTGAAGTCCGGCCGGGCCGCGCGGATCATCGCGCCGGCGTACTCCTCGGTCTCCAGCAGACCGGGCACCACCTGCTGCTCGTACGCCCGGATCGAGCTCGCCGCGGCCTCCAGCCCGACGTACGCGCCGACCAGCACGGTGCTGTACGGGTGCCACCAGCCCTTCTGCCGGGCCTCCCGGGCGATCTGGACGAGCTCGTCGCTCTCGGCGCCCACCACGCCGTAGATCCGCAGCATGTCGCGGACGTCGCGCGGGGTGGCCGTGGTGTGCCCGGTCTCGATCCGGGAGACCTTCGACGCCGAGCACTCCAACTGCTCGGCGACGACTTCGATGGTGATCCCGGCGGACTCCCGCTGGCGGCGTAGCTCGGCACCGAGCCGTCGCCGCCGGATGGTGGGGCTGCGCCGCTCACTCATGGCGCTCCCCGGTCACTGCTTTCCGCCGCTGGCTGCTCGACCCCACTCGGGCTACCTCCGGTCGACGCGCCACTGGCTGTCGCCCGCCGGGGGCGCGACCGTCGACCGGCGAGCGTTCGCGGCGAGGGGTGGTGCCGGTTCTCGGCCGGCCGCGACGGGCGAAACCGGCTCTCAGTGTGCCGTCCGGACACGGATGGCTTCAAGCGCCGCTTTGCGGAAGGGACTCACGTATCGGCAAAAGTCGACGTGCAACTTGCATGAAGCACGTCCCTGATGCAGTCTGTCCGTATGGCACGGATCACTCAGCGTCTCCGTCCGGTCCCCCGGTGTGGTGATCCCACCGACCCGGGGAAACGGGCACGACGCGGGCCCGGCCGGCGACACCGAGAGCTGCTCCGGGGTGAGGACCCCGCCGCTGCAAGCCAGCCGGCTGCGGCGGCGGGCGCGGTTCCCGGAAGCAGCCGGGTGATGGTCGGGTGGCGGCACGCCACCAGCGGAGTACGGCCCGACCACCACCACCCGCACCACCGGTCCACGAGGCGCGACCCCGTCACCGGGCCGAGACGTTCCCCAGACCAGTCACCGCCGGCACGACGCCGGCCGACCTCCCAGGAGCCCATGTGCTTCCCCGCTCCGGTGACGTACTGCACGTGACTCGCGCGGCGAGTGTCCAGTTCCTCAGGCCCATCAAGTTCCGGGTGATCCGGTTGCTCGACTGGCCCACCTACGACGGTTGGCTCTGGCTCGACGGCTACGAGTTGAACGCCGCCGGCGACGCGGTCAACCGCCGGTCGATCTTCGTTCAGCGGGACGGCCTGCAACAGATGCAGGCCGCTCCGGAGCCACGCCCGCACACCGTACGGAGCCGGCGACCCGTCGTCCGTACCCCGGTCCGGGTGGGCTGACCAACGCGATCCGCCGCCGGTGGGCGTGCCATCGCCATAGAATTGGTACGCCCACCCCGGCACCGTTCCACCCGCGCGTCCAGGGCCCTGAGCCTGGGATGGTCATGGTCAATCAGCCCGCCGTGCGGCGGCACCACCGCTCCCGTATCGCCTACGCTTTCGGACTTCTCGCCCTGCTCGGGGCCGTGACCACCCTCGTGGTCCTGGCCCGCGACCCGGCGCTGTCGTCCACCCGGCTGACCACTCCGGTGCCGGCGCCGGAAATCACCGTGGTCGACGCCGACCCGCCGACGTACGACCAACCCGGTTGGTTCGAGACCGACGCCCCGGACGGCCGTGCCGGTGCGATCGACCCGACCGGCCCTGCCGCGGTTGCCGGCGCCGGTGGCGGCGGTCAGTCCGACGGACGGCAGGAGATCACCGAAGCCGGTCCGGACCGGCACACCGCGACGGACGTCCGCCGCTCGCTGTTCTGGTCCGGGATCTTCGGCCTCACCATCGCGCTGGCCGGCCTCGGCCTGGTCGGCACCCGCCGCCGGATGTGGTGAGCACCGGTCACTGCGTAGGCGTCACCGTCGGGCTCGGCCCGGCCGTGCTGGCCCCGGTCGAGGGCTGCGCCTCGGACACGATCAGCAGCACCTCCTCGTCGGTGGGCACCGAGGTGCCGGCATCCGGTTCGGTGCCCACCACCGTCCCCGGCGGCAGCTCGGACGGGCGGTACACCACCCGGTAGGACAGGCCGAGCCGGTCCAGCAGCCCTTCCGCGGTGGCCTGCGGCAGACCGGTGAGCGGCGGCACCGGCACCTCGGCCGGGGCGCTGGTGGCCGCCGGGCTGCTCGGCGTCTCGCTGGTCGGCGCCGCCGAGGTCGGGGCCGCGCTGGTCGGCGCGGCGCTGGTGGCACTGGGTGGCGGCAGCGACGGGGTGGGCCCCGGGTCGTCGTCCCGGTCGTCGTTCTGCGCGGCGAGCGCCACCCAGAGGGCAGCGCCGAGCAGCCCGGCGAGCAGGAGAGCGAGCACGCCCCAGAGGATCGGCAGCCACCAGCGTCGGCCACCCTGCTCCTCGGCGTACCACTCTCCGGAGGGCTCGGCCGGTCGGGCCGCTCGTACCTCCGCCCGCCCGGACCACGGCGCCGGGGTCGCCCGCTCGGCGGGCATCCGCGCGGTCCGGTCGACCGGCGCGCCCGGCTGGGTCTGCGCGGAGCGGTCGATCGGCATGGTCTGGTCCGGCGACGCGGCGGGACCGGAGGCGGCGCGGTCCATCGGCGCGGTCTGGTCCGGCGACGCGGTGGGACCCGACGCGGCGCGGTCCATCGGCGCGGTCTCATCCGGCGACGCGGCGCGGTCCATCGGCGCGGTCTCATCCGGCGACGCGGCGCGGTCGATCGGCATGGTCTCGTCCGGCGACGCGGCGGTCGGTGTGGCGGGTCCGGTCGGCGGTGACGGCTCCGGACGGCCGGCGGTGGGGGGTAGCGGACGCGTCCGGTCGTCGTCGTGCTCCCCGGCGGGCGGCTCCTGGCGGTCGTCGCTCATCGCACGTCCTTTCCCGAACCGGGCGGGTGCCATGGCCCTGGACCGCCAACCTAACCGCCCGCACCGTCATCGGCGGGGATCAGCGACTCGAACCGCCCGGCCCTGATCGGGCATCGAGGGGCCGGCCCGGCACCCGCCCACGGCGAACGGACCTCGGGGCGGGCTCGCGCGTGCGCGTCGGGTCGCGGTGGAGACGGGTTCGCGGGCCGAAGATCAGAGGGGAGGGTTCGTGCCCGGCAGGCTCGGCGGCGTCTCCCCGCACCAGATGCTGACCTCGTCGTTCCAGCGGGCCGGACCGTCCTCGGCCGGTTCCTGCCGGCCGACCTCTCCGCTGCGGCCGCTGCGGTAGCGCGGGTAGAGCCCCTCCTCGACCAGCTCGTCGGCGGCTTTCGCGCAGTCGTCGCCGACCACGTCGGGCACCTCGGCCTCGGGCGGTGGGCCGGCGACCCGCAGCTGCACCGTGGTGCCCCGGGCCACCTCGGTGCCCACGGCGGGCGAGGTGCTCTCGACCGTACGGCCGGTGCCGCTGCCGAAGACCAGCCGCCAGCCCAGCCGCTGCTTGCGCAGGGCGTCCCGGGCCTCGACGAAGTCGGAGCCGACCACCGGT
>NZ_RCVI01000348.1:0-15879 GCF_003667455.1 Micromonospora sp. CV4
CTCGTGGGCAGGCGGGTAGGGCTGCTGGGCGGGCGGGTAGGGCTGCTGGGGCGGCCGTCCGGGCGTCTCGTCAGGTCGTTGCCCACGCCACGGTCCCGGGACGCCGCCACCCGGTGGTCCGTAGTTCGTCATGCCGCCCTCCTGCACAAGTGGTGAGAGGCCGGCCACCAATGCGCGACGCCGACTCCGTGGTCACCGTAGCGTGGTCCACCGATGAGCTCACCTCCACCGAGTGCCGCGGCCCTGGCTGGTCGCCGCGCCGGCACCGCGCCGACCCTGATCTGGACCGCGTTGATCGTGGTCTACCTGCTCTGGGGCTCCACCTATCTGGGCATCCGGATCGCAGTGGAGACGCTGCCTCCGTTGACGTCGGCCGTTCTGCGGTTCGCCGTCGCCGGTGCGGTGCTGGCGGCGGTGTTGCGCCTGCGCCGAGGGCCGGGCGCGCTGCGGGTGGATCGCCGACAGCTCGGCTCCGCCGCGCTGGTCGGGGTGCTCCTGCTCGCCGGCGGTAACGGTCTCGTGGTGCTCGCCGAGTCCGGGCCGCCCGGGGTGGCGGTGCCGTCCGGGATCGCCGCGCTGCTGGTGGCGACCGTGCCGTTGCTCGTGGTGCTGCTGCGCTCCGCCACCGGGGACCGGCCTCCGGTCTGGACGTTCGCCGGGGTCACCCTCGGCTTCGTCGGTCTGGTACTGCTGGTGCTGCCCGCCGGCAGCGCGGACGCGGTGCCGCTGGTCGGGGCGTTGACGGTGGTGGCGGCGGCCACCTCCTGGTCGGTCGGATCGTTCCTGTCCGGGCGGATCCGGATGCCCGCCGACCCGTTCGTCGCCACGGTGTACGAGATGCTGGCCGGCGCGCTGGCGCTGGCCGTCGTCGCCGCCGGGCGGGGCGAGCTACGCGACTTCCACCCGGCCGAGGTCAGTACCCGATCCTGGCTGGCGTTGGGCTACCTCATGGTCGCCGGCTCGCTGGTGGCCTTCACCGCGTACGTCTGGCTGCTGCACAACGCGCCGATCTCGCTGGTCTCGACGTACGCCTACGTCAACCCGGCGGTCGCGGTGGCGCTCGGCGCGTTGCTGGTGGCCGAGCCGATCACTCCACAGGTGCTGCTCGGCGGAGCGGTCATCGTCGCGGGGGTGGCACTGGTGGTGAGCACCGAACGCCCCCGTCGGCCGAGCGCGGGATCGCGCTCCGGGACCGTGCTGGAGGGCGACCGGCGGTAATCTCCGGCCCATGTCGGCCGTGGCGCTGGTGCCAGTGGCGTTGCTCGGCGTGCTGGTCGGCTTCGCCGTTCCTCCGTTGGCCGGGCGCTTCGCCACTCGACCGGCGCACTTCCCGGCACCATCACGGCGCGGCCGGTGGGTGTGGCTCAGCCCGGCGGTGACGGGCGTGGTGTTCGTCGGGCTGGCCGTGGCACTGGGTGACGACCCGGCGTTGCCGGTCTTCCTCGCGGTGGCGTCGGTGGGGCTCGTGCTGGCCGTGGTCGACCTGGCCTGTCTACGGCTGCCCGACCCGCTGGTCCTGGCCGCAGCCCTGCTCGCCCTCGGTGGCCTGTCCGGTGCGGCGCTGCTGGCCGGCGTCCCCGGTCGGCTGCCTGGCGCGCTGGCCGGCGCCGCGGTCGCCGGCGGTACGCACGTGCTGCTGGCCCTGTTGCCCGGCTCCCGGTTGGGCTTCGGGGACGTGAAGCTCGTCGCCGTCCTCGGTCTGCCGCTCGGCTGGCTGGGCCGGGACGCCCTGCTGGCCGGGTTGCTCCTGCCGCACCTGCTGCACGGCGGCGTCGTGCTCGGCCTGCTCGCGGCACGGCGGGTACGCCGGGACACCCTGCTCCCACTCGGCCCGGCCCTGCTCGCGGGCTCCTGGCTCGCCGTGCTCCTCGCCTGATCCGGCCCACCCTGGCGACCGACTGGCCCACAGCCAGTCGTCCGCTGATCCGCCACCCAGCAGCGCCGCCCGCTGCTGCCGCCGCCCGCTGCTGCCGCCGCCCGCCGCTTCCGCCGCTGCTGCCGCCGCCCGCTGCTGCCGCCCGGCGGTCCGTCTGCCCGTCCGCCCGCCTGCCTGTCCGCCCGCTGCTGCCTGGCCGCTGAACGATCGTCGACCGTCGTCAGGCCACTGCTAGCTGCTGATCTCACTCAGTGCGATGCCGTCGGCGGTCTTCGCCCTGATGAGCCTGATACCTCAGAGTCATATTTATGACTCTGAGGTATCAGGCTCATCGGACCGACCGCCTGGCCGCGGCCGGCGGGTATCGCCGGACTTACCGCGTGGCCGCCCCGGACGCAACGCGTTGGCGCCCGGAGGGAACGTACGGCCGCGGCAGACGGCTCGTCGCCGGACGGACCGCCTGGCCCGCGTCCGGCGGATCGTCGCCGGACTCACCGCCTGGTCGTGCCGGACTCACGGTGGCCGTGCCGGACTCACGCCGCCCCGGACGGAACGCGTGGCCGCGTCGGGCGGACCAGCTGGCTACGGCGGGCGGATCGTCGCGGGACGGGGCTGGGCTTCACCGCCCGTCGCGAACGGTTCGGTCGCGCCACTGTTGCTGCGGACCGTCGCCGCGTCGCCGGATGACCGGCCGCTGCTGTGGTCGATGCGGGCCACAGGGCGCGGCGAGCCGGACGACCCGCCTGCATTCCGACCGCCAGCGCCTCACGACGGGCGGAGAGCGTCAGATGAGGCGGAGCTGGCGGTCCTTCGGTCGGCGCGGCTCGGTCTCGCCGAACCGCTCGAACAGCCCCGGGTCGATCGCGCCGAGGAATGGCGACGGTGCGCAGTCGCGCTCCACGCCGTGGCGGGTACGGCGGGCGGCGTGCGTGACGTACAGCCGGTCCTGAGCCCGGGTCAGGCCGACGAAGAAGAGCCGCCGCTCCTCGGCGACCGCATCCTCGTCGGGTGTCGAGCCCGGCCAGCGCAGCGGCAGCAGCCCGTCCTCGGCGCCGACCAGGAAGACCACCGGGAACTCGAGGCCCTTCGCGGCGTGCAGCGTGAGCAGGGTGACCGCCTCCGCACGCGGGTCGAGCGCGTCCACCTCCGCGCCGGTGGCCAACTGCGACAGGAACGTCTCCAGGTCGTCGCCGCAGCGTCGGGCCAGCGGGGTCAGCAGATCCACCGCCGATCGGACGTCCTCGGGACGGCCCGCGGCGGCGCCGTCCAGGGTGGGCACGGCGAACCGCTCCGCGACCACCTGACCGGCCAGCCGTACCCGGGCGGCGAGCGAGCCGGCCAGACCGTCGGCGTGCCGCAGCTCGCGGGCGATGGCCGCCACCCCGGGCCGGTCCCGCAGCCGGTCGTGGGAACGCTTCTGTACCGGAATGTTGGCCCGGGTCAGAGCGTCCACGATCGGTGCGGCCTGCGCATCGGTGCGGTACAGCACCGCGATGTCGGAGAACGACAGCGAAGTGGACCGACCGTCGATCCGACCCGAGTCCAGCGACCGGTGGGACAGCCCGCCGACCAACTCGTCCACCGTACGAACCACGAAGTCGGCTTCCTCGGCCACGGAGGCCGCGGGGTAGCGACCGACCAGCGGCGCCTCCGGATCGAGCCGGGCCGGGTCCAGGCGACGCCCCCGGACCAGCGAGGACGGAGCGATGGCCTGCACGGCGGCCGCCAGGATGGGTGCGGACGAGCGGTAGTTGCGGTTGAGCCGGACCAGCCGGGCGTCGGTGAAATCCTGGGAGAAGCGCAGGAAGTAGCCGACGTCGGCACCCCGGAAGGAGTAGATCGCCTGGTCCGGGTCGCCGATCGCGCAGAGGTTGCCGTCGGCCGGGCTGAGCAACCGCAGCAGTTCGTACTGCACTGCGTCGACGTCCTGGTACTCGTCGACGAAGATCCACCGCCAGCGATCCCGGTACCGTCCGACCAGCTCCCGGTCGGTCCGCAGCAGCTCCACCGGCAGGCTGACCAGCTCGTCCAGATCGACCAGGCCCTGCTTGCGCAGCAGCGCGGTGTAGCTGGCCTGGTCATCGCCGGCCTCCGACCGGGCCGCCGCCCGCTCGGCGTCGTCGGCGATCCGGAAGTCCACCGGCAGGCCCGCCGCGTCGGCGTTCTCCCGCAGGATCGTCAGCCCCAGCGCGTGGAAGGTGCCCACGGTGACGTCCTCGGCGACCGGGCCGAGCAGGCTGTCGAGGCGGTGCCGCAGCTCCTCGGCGGCCCTGCGGGTGAAGGTGATGGCCAGGCAGTGCTCGGGAAAGACGTTCAGCTCCGCGCAGAGGTACGCGATCCGGTGCGTCAGCGTCCGCGTCTTGCCGGTGCCCGGGCCGGCCACGATCAGCAGCGGGCCGCCGGGCGCGGACGCGGCCACCCGTTGCATCGCGTCCAACCGGTCCAGCAGGCCGGTGCCGACCTCCTCCATGCCCGCGAGCATCGGCTCGAACGGCTCGTGCGGTGACGGCGGCGAGGCGATCGGTGGGGCGGGTGGTGGGGCCGTCTTGCGCTTCGGCTCCGCCTTCGCCGCCGCGGGACGCTTGGCTGCCGCCCGAGCTGCCGGCTCCGTCGGCTTCCGCTGCGCCGGCACCGGTACGTCGAACAGCGTCTCCTGCGCCGCGCCCGCGCTGGCGCCCAGCTCCGCCGGGTCGAAGAGAGTGATCACGCCGTACTCGCCGTCGTAGCCCGGCACCCGGCGCACGTCGCCGCGCCGCAGCCGCCCGATGCCCTCTGCGAGCAGTTCGCCGCCAGCCTGCGCGATGTCGGTCAGCGGCGTCGTGGTCAGGATCTCCAGCTCGGGGCCGAGCGCGGCGAGCAGCTCTTTGAACCGCCCCTCGACCTTCTTCGACCGGGCACCCACCTTGTTGATCTCGCCGAGGATCTCGGCCAGTGGCACCAGGTGGGTGACCTCCCGGGCATGCGCCGGCCGGTGCCCCGCGGCACGGTCAGCCAGCTCCTCGATGCGGCTGAGGACGCCCACGGTGAGTGGCTTGCCGCATTCCGGGCAGCGTCCGTCCGCGGCCCGGGTCCGCTCGGGAGACCAGTTGATCCCACACAGCCGGTGCCCGTCCGCGTGGTACTTGCCCTCCTCCGGGAAGAACTCGATGGTGCCGGCCAAGCCGTCGCCGGTCCGCAGCGCCTCCCGGACGGCGAAGTAGTTCCGCTCGGCGGTCAGCACGGTCGCCTCCCGGCCCAGCGCGGGTGGGGAGTGCGCGTCCGAGTTGGACACCAGTTGGTAGCGGTCCAGGCTGCCGACCCGCCAGTTCATCGCCGGGTCGGAGGAGAGGCCGGTCTCCACGGCGAAGATGTGCTCGGCCAGGTCGGCGTAACAGTCGGCGATCGCGTCGAAGCCGGACTTCGAGCCCAGCGCGGAGAACCACGGCGTCCAGATGTGGGCCGGAACGAGATAGCCGTCCGGGCTCGCCTCCAGGGTGATCTCCAGCAGGTCGCGGGAGTCCAGGCCGAGGATCGGCCGGCCGTCGGAGCCGAGGTTGCCGATCCGGCCGAGCGCGGCGTTGAACCGGGCCACCGCGTCCAGGTCCGGCAGGTAGATCAGGTGGTGCACCTTGCGGGTCCGGTCGTCCCGCTTGTAGATCGTGGAGATCTCCACGCTCAGCATGAAGCGGACCGGGTCCGCCTCCGCCGTGCCGGCGAGCCGGGGCGGCAGCCGGCGGGCGATGTCCCGCTCCGCCTCCGGGTCGAGGCGGTAGAGCCCCGGTTCGGCCGGGCGCAGCGTCTCGACCAGGTGGTCGTACCAGGCGGGGTGGGTGAAGTCTCCGGTGCCGAGCAGGGCGATGCCCTTACGCCGCGCCCACCAGGCGAGGTTCGGCAGGGTCAGGTCCCGGCTGCACGCGCGCGAGTACTTCGAGTGGATGTGCAGGTCCGCGACGAATGGCGGGAGGCCACCGGGGGGTACGGCGCTGAACGGGGGCACGCCGCATCCTGTCACGCGCGCCGCGCCGGCCGCCTGCCGCCACGCGCGGACGTGACGTCCGCTATGCCGAGCGCAGCTCGACCAGGGTGATCTGCGGTTCGGCCCCGACCCGGACCGGTGGACCCCAGAAACCGGCGCCGTTGGTCACGTAGACCTTGGTGCCGTCGACCTCGCCGAGCCCACTGACCACCGGCTGCTCGAGGCGGACCGCCAGATTGAACGGCACTATCTGCCCGCCGTGGGTGTGCCCGGACAGTTGCAGGTCGACGCCGTACCGGGCCGCCTCCTTCGCCGCCACCGGCTGGTGCGCGAGCAGGACCACCGGTCGGTTCGGGTCGCGGTCACCGAGGGCGGCGGCGAAGTCCGGCCCGGCGGCCAGGCCGGTGCCCGTACCCGAGAGGTCGTTCACACCGGCCAGGTCGAGTACGCCGCCCCGGGCCTGGATCTCCTGCCGCTGGTTCTGCAGCACCCGCAGGCCGAGCCGGTCCACCTCCTGGACCCACTCCTCCACCCCTGAGTAGTACTCGTGGTTGCCGGTGACGAAGAAGCTGCCGTACCGGGAGCGCAGGTCGCGCAGCGGTGCGGCGGCCGACCCCAGTTCGGCGACCGAGCCGTCGACCAGGTCGCCGACGACCGCGACCAGGTCCGCGTCGAGGCGGTTGATCGCGGCGACGATGCGCTCGGTGTGCGCCCGGCCGCGCAGCGGCCCGAGGTGGATGTCGGAGACGGTGGCGATGCGCAGGCCGTCCATGCTGCGGGGGAGCTTGCCGAGCGGAATCTGCACCCGGTCCAGCTGCGGTGGGCCGAGCGCGGTGCGGACTCCGTACCCCGTGATGCCGGTGGCGGTGAGGCCGGCGAAGATGGCTGCCCCGCGGGCCAGCAGCAGCCGGCGTGCCGGGTCGTGGTCGGGCGTCCGGACCGCGCTGGCGGCCGGCGGATCGGTCGGCCCGGCGGCGCCGACCAACACCGGCTCGGGTGCGGCGGCGGTCGGCTCGACGGCGGTGACGCGGCGGCGCAGCACCAGCCGGGTGACCAGCATCGGCACTTCCAGCACGGCGAGCAGGACCAGCAGGTAGAACATCAGCGCGAGCCAGAGGTAGCCCGGCCAGGCGAGCCAGTAGAGCCCGGCCTGGGTGCCGGCGAGGGTGAGCGGCACGAGCAGAGCCAACACCAGGGCCGCGATCCCACCGACCCGCCGCCAGCGGCCCGGCGCGGTGGTGTCCTTGATCAGCCGCTTCCACAGGTAGAGGTGGATTAGGCCGATGACCAGCGCCAGGACGGCCACGAACCCCAGAACCGCCAACATCTGTGCGCCTCCCTCAGCCACCCGCGAACGGGGGCAGGACATCGATCGTGGCCCCGCCGGGCAGGGGTGCCTGACGATCATGACAGGTGATGCCGTCCACGAGGAAACTCGCCACCCGCAACACGGAGGCCAGTCGGTCGCCGTGCCGCTGGGCCAGCTCGACGGTCAGCTCGTCGAGCGACCGGCCGGCGGCGGTGACCTCCTCGGAACGTCCGGCGGCGGCGCGCGCGCCGGCGAAGTAGCGGATGGTCAGCGGCGTCGGGTCCACGGCTCAGCCTCCGATCGCGGACATCGGCCGGGTCGGCTGGAGGAAGGTGGGGTCGTCGATGCCGTGCCCGGCGCGCTTTCCCCACATCGCGGTGCGCCAGCGCCGGGCCAGGTCGTCGTCGTCCGCGCCGGCGCGCAGCGCGGCGCGCAGGTCGGACTCCTCCGTGGCGAAGAGGCAGGCGCGGACCTGGCCGTCGGCGGTGAGCCGGGTGCGGTCGCAGTCGCCGCAGAAGGGGCGGGTGACGCTGGCGATCACGCCGACCCGGGCCGGGCCGCCGTCGACCAGCCAGGTCTCCGCGGGCGCCGCGCCGCGTTCGGCCGGGTCGGGGCTGAGGGCGAAGCGGGTACGCAGGGAGGCGAGGATCTCCTCGGCGGTGACCATCGTGCTGCGGTCCCAGCCGTGCTGGGCGTCCAGTGGCATCTGCTCGATGATCCGCAGCTGGTAGTCGTGGTCGACAGCGAAGCGCAGCAGCGCCGGCGCCTCGTCCTCGTTGACGCCGCGCATCAACACGGAATTGATCTTCACGGGGTTGAGACCGGCGGCGGCGGCTCCGGCGAGCCCGGCGAGCACCGCGTCCAGCCGGGCACGGCGGGTGAGCTGGGCGAACCGGTCCGGGTCCAGGGTGTCCAAAGAGACGTTCACCCGGTCGAGGCCGGCCGTGCGCAGCGCCGGGGCGAGCCGGTCCAGGCCGATGCCGTTGGTGGTGAGCGAGATCCGCGGGCGGGGCTCCAGCGCGGCGACCGCGGCCACGATGCCGACCAGTCCGGGTCGGATCAGTGGCTCGCCGCCGGTGAACCGCACCTCGGTCACGCCGAGCCGCTCGACGGCCACCCGGACCAACCGGACGATCTCCGCGTCGGTGAGCAGCTCGGGACCGGCCAGCCAGGGCAGCCCCTCGGCGGGCATGCAGTAGGTGCACCGCAGGTTGCACTTGTCGGTGAGGGACACGCGCAGGTCCCGGGCGACCCGGCCGAACCGGTCGACGAGGACGCCGTCGGTCCGCGGGGCGACGCTCACCTGTCGACCGTAGCGCGCTCGGGCCGGGCCAGGGCGGCACGGGCGCTCTGGACGACCGCATCTCGGTATCCACTGCCGAACAGTGCGGTGTGCACCAGCAGCAGGTGCAGTTGGTGCAGCGGCACGCGGTCCCGCCATCCGTCGGGAAGCGGCGAGCTCTCCCGATAGGCGGCCAGGACCCGGTCGAGGTGCGGGATGCCGCCGAAGAGCGCGAGCTGGGCGAGATCGGTCTCCCGGTGACCGCCGTGCGCCGCCGGGTCGACCAGCCAGGCGCGGTCGTCGGCGCCCCAGAGCACGTTGCCCGGCCACAGGTCGCCGTGGATGCGGGCCGGCGGCTCCTCGCCGCCGAACTCGCCGATCCGACCGATCACCTGCTCGACCAGCGCGGCGTCGTCGCCGCTCAGCGCGCCGACGTCAACCGATCGCCGTAGGTAGGGAGCGAGTCGCCGCTGAGCGAACCACGTCGACCAGGGGCCGTCGTCGGGGGTGTTGTCCTGCCCGAGCGCCCCGATGAAACCGGGCCAGGTCGCACCGAAGGCGGGCGCGCCGGCCCGGTGGAGGTCGGCCAACTCCCGGCCGAAGCGCTCGGCCGCCTCCGGCGTCGGCTCGCCGGGCTCCACCCAGTCGAGCGCCAGCAGGTCGGGCAGCGCCACGATCACCTCGGGTACGGCGACCGCGCCGGCCTCGCGCAGCCAGCGCAGCCCGGCCGCCTCGGCGGCGAAGAAGCCCTCCGGCACCGGCCGGTCGGCCCGCTCGGGCCAGGACTTGGCGAAGACCGAGTGGCCGTCGTCCAGGGTGAGCCGGGCGGCTGCGCAGATGTCACCACCGGCGACCGGCGTCTCCCTGATCCGCTGATGGGTCCGGAAAGTCGGCAGGTGTGCCGGATGCGCGCGCAGATACGCCAGGTCCATCAGCGCACCGTAACCGCTCCCCACGACACAACGGCACCACCCGGACACATCAGGTCCGCCACCGCCGCCAACGGTTCCTCTCCAGCACCTGGCGATGCGCTTCGACCAGGAACAACACGGGGAGTGACTGTGGATGAGCCGCGTGTCGTCCACAGGGGCGGCGAAGCCGGGTGAGCCCGACGCAGGCTCCCGGCATGACCTCGACCGAACGCCCCCGGCTCGCCGTCCGCTCACCCGCCGACCTGCTCGCCGCCGTGCCGTACCTGCTCGGCTTCCACCCCGCCGACAGCGTGGTCGCAGTGGCGCTGCGTGGCCGGCGGATCATCTTCGCCGCTCGTGCCGACCTGCCCGATCCGTCGACCGATCCGGTCGAGCGGGCCCGGCACCTGGCCGGGGTGATCCATCGTCAGGGCGCGGAGGCCGCGACCGTGATCGGCTACGGGCCGCCCGACCGGGTGACGCCGAGCGTGGACGCGGTTCGCGCCGCCCTGACCGGGGCCGGGTTGGAGGTGCTGGACGCGTTGCGGGTGACCGACGGCCGGTGGTGGTCCTATCTCTGCGCCGAGGCCGACTGCTGCCCGCCCGAGGGCCGGCGCTACGACCCGGCGGCCAATCAGGTGACCGCCTCGGCCGTCTTCGCCGGGCAGGTCGCGCTCCCCGACCGGGCCGCCCTCGTGGCGCAGGTGGCGCCGGTGGACGGCCCTGCCCGGGATGCGCTGCGCGCGGCCACCGTTCGGGCCGAGCGACGACTGGCCGAGCTGGTCGAGCGGGCGCCCGAGAGCGACCTGCTCGGCGGTCGGACGCTGCGCTCCGCCGGGGTGGCGGCGGTCCGCGAGGCGCAACGCCGGCAACGGCGCGGCGAACGGCTCGACGACGACGAGGTGGCCTGGTTGAGCCTCCTGCTGACGCACCTGCCGATCCGCGACCACGCGTGGGAACGCACCGACGGTCGGGACCGCGACATCGCTCTCTGGACCGACGTGCTGCGCCGGGCCGGGTCGGAGTTGACCGCCGCGCCGGGCGCGTTGCTGGCGTTCGCCGCCTGGCGGGCGGGGCAGGGGGCGCTGGCGGCGGTCGCGCTGGAGCGCACGCTGAGCCTGCACCCCGACTACTCGCTCGCCCTGCTCCTGGACGACCTGCTCCGGCGCGGCGTGCCCCCGTCCGAGTTGGATGGCTGGCCGTCGGTCGGTCTGACCGGCGTGGTCCGCCCCCGCAGGAGGCGTCGACGTGGCCGCCGCTGACCGGTGTGGTCCGAACGATGTACGCGGTTCTCCTGTCTGCGGCCGACTCGACACCGCAGGCGTCGCCGGACAATGGTCAGGTGCCCCTACTCCACAAATGCAGCACGTGAGCGTCGGACTGCTGCTGTCGCTCGTGGGCCTGGCCCTGATCGACAGCACGAGCATCGGCACCCTCTTCATCCCGGTCTGGTTGCTGCTCGCGCCCGGGACGGTCAACGCCCGGCGGATCCTCGTCTACCTCGGCACGATCGCCGTCTTCTACTTCGCCGTCGGGCTGCTGCTCGCCCTGGGCGGCAGCCGGCTGGCCGACGTGCTCGGCGGGGCGATGGACAACCGGCCGGTGCTCTGGGCGCAGCTCGTCCTCGGGGTCGGGCTGTTCGCGCTCAGCTTCCGGTACGACGGCAAACGGCGCCCGCGTGGCGGCGGTGTGCTGCGTTGGCGGGACCGGGTAACCGCCGGCGACTCCTCGGCGCGATGGCTGGTGGGGCTGGCGCTGCTCGCCGCGCTCGCGGAGGTGGCGACGATGCTGCCGTACCTCGGCGCGGTCGGTCTGCTGACCACCTCGGGGCTCGGCGCGGCGCAGATCGTGGGGTTGCTCGCCGGCTACTGCCTGGTCATGGTGCTGCCGGCGGTGCTGCTGTTGGTGGCTCGGGTGGCGTGGCCGAGTCTGGTCGAGCCGGTGCTGGTCCGGCTCAACGCCTGGATCGTGCGGCACTCCGGCGGCATGCTCGGCTGGATCCTCGGCATCGCGGGCTTCCTGCTGGCCCGTGACGCCGCGATCCGGCTGGAGCTGTTCGACCTGCTCAACCGCTGAGTGGCCCGGGTCAGGCCGGCTGCTCCACGGTGATCCGGTGCGGGCCGGCGTAGACGTTCATGGTCCGTCCGCGCAGGAAGCCGACGAGCGTCATCCCCGCCTCGTCGGCCAGTTCGGCGGCGAGGGTGCTCGGCGCGGAGACGGCGGCCAGCAGTGGCAACCCGGCCATCCATGCCTTCTGGGTCAGTTCGAAGCTGGCGCGGCCGGAGACCAGCAGCAGGTGCCCGGCCAGCGGCAGCCGTCGTTCCCGCACCGCCCAGCCGATCACCTTGTCGACGGCGTTGTGTCGGCCCACGTCCTCCCGGAGCGCCACCAGCTCTCCGTCGGGCGTGAACAGCCCCGCCGCGTGGAGGCCACCGGTCCGGTCGAAGCCGCGCTGGCCGGCGCGCAGCCGGTCGGGCAGTTCGGCGAGCAGGGCGGCCGGCACGGTGAGCGGGTCCGCCGCGACGGGGAACAGCGAGCGGGTGCGGACGGCGTCGATGCTGGCCTTGCCGCAGACCCCGCAGGAGCTGGTCGTGTAGAAGTTCCGGGACGGGTCGGTGGTCGGTTCCGGCACCCCGGGGGCGAGCACCACGTCCACCACGTTGTACGTGTTGGGCGTCTCCGCGCCGGCGCAGAGCTGCGCGGTGCGCACGTCGTCGGTCGAGCGGATCAGACCCTCGGTCAGCAGGAACCCGATGGCCAGGTCGAGGTCGTCTCCGGGGGTGCGCATGGTGACCGCGAGCGGCCGCCGCCGGCCGGGACCGGCAGCGCCGACGCGAATCTCCAGCGGCTCCTCGACCGCCAGGTTGTCCTGCCGCCGGACGGACCCACGCCCGTCGGCCGCCGCGTCCAGGTCGATCCGGAGTACGCCCCGTCGGTCAGTCGCCCGTCCCATCCCGCCATCCTGCACCCCACGCCGGTACGCCCGCACGACCACCGGGCATCGGGCAGGCGGCACCGGGCGCCGGCCGGGTGTCGGCGCGGCTACCGTGGCCGGATGGGGACGTACGCCGCCGTGGTGCTCGCTGGTGGTGCCGCCCGGCGCATGGGCGGGGTGGACAAGCCCGCGCTGCCGGTCGGCGGCCGGCCGATGCGGGACCGGGTGCTGGCCGCCGTCGCCGATGCGACGCCGCGGGTGCTGGTCGGTCCCCCCGGCATCGTGCCGGACGGGGTGCTGGTCATTCGGGAGGATCCGCCCGGTGGCGGGCCGGTCGCCGCGATGGCGGCCGGGCTGGCGCTGCTCGACCCGGACACGGCCCTCGTGGCGCTGCTCGCCGCCGACCTGCCGCTGCTCACCCGGTCCGCGATCGGCGACCTGCTGACCCAGCTCACCCTTGAGGGCGTCGGTGCCGTCCCGGCGGGCGGCGGCGCTCCTCCCGCACCGCCGGCCCGCATGGGCGTCGCCGGCAGCGAGCAGCGGCCGGACGGGGCGTGCTTCGTCGACGCGGATGGGCGGCGGCAGTCGCTCTGCGGGGTGTGGCGGGTCGCCGCGCTGCGTGCCGGGCTGGACCGGCTGGCGGCCGAGCGGGGCGGGAGCCTCGCGGGGGCTCCGGTCCGGGCGCTGCTGGCCGGCCTCGTCGTGCGGGAGGTGCCCTGGTCCGGTGACGGCGCGCCGCCCTGGTTCGACTGCGACACTGACGAGGACGTACGCCGGGCGGAGGAGTGGGCGCGATGACCGTGATGGACGACTGGGTGACCGCGGCCTGTGCCGAGCTGGATCTCGGCACGGCGAAGGTGCCCGTGCCGGTGGTGCTGGACCTGGCCCGCGACGTCGCCCACCAGGTGCTGCGACCGGGCGCGCCGATCACCGCGTACCTGCTCGGGCTGGCGGTGGGCCGGGGCGCCGACCCGGCGGACGCCGCTGCCCGGCTCAGCGCCCTCGCGGCCACCTGGCCGGTCGAGCTGGGCGCCGATCCCGCCGATCCGTCGGCGGTCTGACCGCCGGGCCACCAGCGGGGCTGGGGCGGCTGAGCGTCCGGACCAGGCTGCCTTCGCACGGATGAGAACCGCCGCGGCTCCGCGCCGGGCCGTGCGGCTGTCCGATCACGGTCCGGGCTGATTCTATGCCCGGACGGCGTGGGTAGGGTGATCGTGACGGACGGAGGCGATCATGACGGCTGACCACCCCTCGGCGCCGAACAATGAGCTGCCCGGCGGTACGGCCGGGCCGGCGGAGTCGATCCTGCTCGACGAGCCGAGCACCACGGACCTGCGGGCCAAGGTGACGGAGGCGTGGCAGGAGTTCGCCCGTGCGCTCGCCGTCCGGCTGCGGGAGTTGCCCGCCGACGCGCATCTTGAGCTGACCCTGGATCCCACCGCTTCCGGGACCGGGGACGCCGTCTACTCGATCAGCGTCGATGTGGACGGCGACGGCCGGCTCTCCGCCCGGGCGGTCGGCAACGCCGCCCTGCCGGCGGGCTACCGGCTGGATCGCGCGGCGGTGGCGGACATGGTCGCGCTCGGCTGGTCGCCGCCCGGGGTGGTGGCCGGCTCCGGCGGTTCCTTCGGATTGGACGGCACGACAGCGGAGGCGACGCGGATCGCGGCGCTGCTCTCCCGGACACTGCGCGACGTCTACGGCGCCCCGCACCCGGCGTTCCTCGTCTACGTCGTGCAGGACGCCGAGGGCGAGCCGCTGACCGTGGAGCCGTTGGGCACCGCGCGAAGCGAGTTCGGCCCGGACGCCGACGTCGAGGGCGACCTGGAGGAGGCACTGGCCGAGGCGGCCGCCGCGCAGGCCGAACGGAACGATGTGCTCGACCTGGCGGATCGGGTCCGCACCGTGGTCTCCACGATGCTGAAGTCCGACACCGACCGGTTGCAGGTCGACTCGGACGGCGACATCAACATCCGGGCCGGTTCGGCGATGGTCTTCGTCCGGGTGCGGGACAACCCGCCCCTGGTGGACGTCTTCTCCCCGGTGCTCACCGAGGTGGAGCCGACCGAGCGGCTCTACGTCAAGCTCTCCGAGCTGACCAACAGGATGCCGATCGGCCGCCTCTACTGCGCCGACGACACGGTCTGGGCGTCCATCCCGGTCTTCGGCCGCAACTTCCAGGCCACCCACCTGATGCTGGCGGTGCAGGTGATGACCGGGCTCGCCGACGAGCTGGACGACCGGCTGCACGGCGAGTTCGGCGGCAAGCGGTTCTTTGGCGAGGGTGACAAGCCGGTACGGCGCGACGAGTCCGAGCACCGCACCGGCATGTACCTCTGAGCGCGGTTTCAGGAGACGTCCAGCAGGGTCTTGCCGACCGTCGAGCGGGCCTCGATGGCGGCGTGCGCGTCGGCGGCGCGCTCCAGCGGGAAGCGCTGCCCGATCAGGGGCCGCAGCCGGCCGGCCGCCGCCTCCGCCAGCGCCCGTTCGGTGTACGCGCGCAGCCGCGCGGGCGGCACGTCCGGGCGGACCAGCGTGACCCGCCGTGCGGTGGCGGCCTCCGCGGACACCGGTGACCACTCGCCGCTGGCCAGCCCGAAGCTGACCATGCGCCCACCGGGGGCCAGCAGCTCGAACGCCGTTCGGGCGACCGAACCGCCGACACCGTCGAGGACCACATCGATCCCGCCGACCGCGTCGCGGACGCGGTCTGCCCAGCCCGGCACGAGGTAGTCGACCGCCAGATCGGCGCCCAGCCCGGGCAGCAGGCCCACCTTGTGTGCCCCGCCGGCGACGCCGATCACCCGCGCACCGGCCTGGCCGGCGAGTTGCACCAGCAGGCTGCCCACCCCGCC
Organism: Micromonospora sp. CV4; assembly: GCF_003667455.1. Classification (NCBI taxonomy): domain Bacteria; kingdom Bacillati; phylum Actinomycetota; class Actinomycetes; order Micromonosporales; family Micromonosporaceae; genus Micromonospora; species Micromonospora sp. CV4. The sequence goes on from NZ_RCVI01000348.1 coordinate 15,124, forward strand.
CGCCGCGGCCTCCACCAGCACCCGGTCGCCGGGGCGGACGCCGACCGCGTCGATCAGCATCGTGGCGGTGCGTCCGTCGGCCAGCAGCGCGACCGCCGCGTCCAGCGGCAGCCCGGCGGGGACCTCGATCGGCGCGGACGCGTCCACCGCCGCGCGTTCGGCGTATCCGCCGGAACCGCCGGTGGCGCTGACCACCCGCCGCCCGGTCAGCCCGGGGTCGACGTCCGGCCCGACGGCGGCGATCACCCCGCCGACGCCGTTGCCGGGGATCAGCGGTGGGGTGACCCGGAACGGCCCGGGACGACCGGAGCGCTGCTGCGTCTCGACGAAGGTGATGTTGGCGTGCGCGACGTCGATGAGCACCTGGCCGGGGCCGGGCACCGGGTCGGGAGCCGGGCCGGGCACGAGCACCTCGGGCCCGCCGAATTCACGTAACCAGATCGCCCGCATGAAACCCCCTCGGCCACGGTGGGCGTCGTGCCCACGCTCCGCCGCCAGTTCACCTGCTGAACCGGGCTTGAGGTCAAGGGCGGGTGGGGCCCGGAAACCCCGAGAACCAGGCCCCACCCGCCGGGGAGGGAGGGTCATGCTGCGGTGGCCCGGCCGTCGGGCAGGGGCCACCGCTGTTGGACGCGGGCCGGGCCGCTCCGGTTCCCATCGGACGTCCCGTTCCGGATCCGGTCCGACCCGGGCCACCGTCCAGCGGGTCGGACGCCTCCCGTCAGCGGGTGGAGGGGGCGTCAGCGGGTGGAGGGG
>NZ_RCVI01000312.1:0-15802 GCF_003667455.1 Micromonospora sp. CV4
GTGCCATCAGGTCCTCCGGATCGCCGGGGGTGGTGGCGGTCCTCCGGTGCGGCCGGGGAATCCCGGTCCGGACGCACCGGACGACCGTCCTGCTCGTGCGCCACCGGGCCGTACGGCCCGGCTGCACGCCCTCCGGCGCCGACCTCGTCCCGACCGCGGGGCGCAAACCGCGGCCGGTCCCTCGCCGGTCAGCTCCGGAAAGCCGGTCGGGCGATGGTGGCGCGAACACCACCATCGCGGATGGTCAGAGGTCAGACGGCCACCGCGGCCAACGCCGGTTGCACCTCGGTCCAGGAGGAGCCGAGCTCCGCCGAACGGGTCACCGCGTCCAGCACGAGCTGGACCTGCAACGCGTCGGCGAAGGAGGGAGCCGGGTCGGCGCCGGTGGCGACCGCCTCGATGAAGTCACGCATCTGGTGGGTGAAGGAGTGCTCGTAGCCGATGATGTGGCCGGGCGGCCACCACGCCGACATGTACGGGTGCTCGCCCTCGGTCACCAGGATGCGGCTGAAACCCTGTTCCACGCTGGGCCGGGAGGCGTCGTAGAACTCCAGCTCGTTGAGGCGTTCCAGGTCGAAGACCACGCTGCCCAGCGAGCCGTTGATCTCGACACGCAGGGCGTTCTTGCGGCCGGTGGCGAACCGGCTCGCCTCGTACGTGGCCAGCGCGCCACCGTCGAGCCGGGCCACGAAGACCGCGGCGTCGTCGACGGTGACCGGACCGGTGGCCGGAGCGTTGCCGTCGAGCGACCCGCTGCCGTCCACCGAGGCCGCCAACCCGTTGGACCCGGCCGGCAGGGGCCGTTCCTTGACGAAGGTCTCGGTGACCGCGCTGACACCGGTGATCCGCTGCCCGGTGACGAACTGGGTCAGATCGATGATGTGCGCGCCGATGTCGCCGAGCGCGCCGGAGCCCGCCCTGTCCTTCTGCAACCGCCACACCAGTGGGAACTGCGGGTCCACGATCCAGTCCTGCAGGTACGTCGCCCGGACGTGTCGAATCACCCCGAGTCGTCCGTCGGCGACCAGCTGGCGCATCATCGTGACCGCGGGAACCCGGCGGTAGTTGAACCCGCACATCGACCGCACCCCGGCCGCCCGGGCGGTGTCCGCCGCGGCGGTCATCGCCCGCGCCTCGGCCACCGTGTTGGCCAACGGCTTCTCGCACAGCACGTGCTTGCCGGCGGCCAACGCGGCGAGGGCGATCTCGGCGTGGCTGTCGCCCGGGGTGCAGACGTCGACCACGTCGATGTCGTCCCGGCTGATCAGGTCACGCCAGTCCGTGGTGTACGCGTCCCAGCCGAGCCGGTCCGCGGCGGCCGCCACGTTTCCGGTGTCCCGGCCGCAGATCAGCGCCATCCGGGCCCGCGCCGGCAGGTCGTACACGCGGTTCACGGTGCGCCACGCCTGCGAATGCGCGGCGCCCATGAACGCGTAGCCGACCATGCCGACCCGCAGTTCTTTGTCTGTTGTGGACAAGGTGGGTCTCCCCCCGTGTGTCAGAACCCGAGCTTCTCGTAGCTGCTCGCGTTCTCCTTGGTGATCGTCTCGGAGGCGAGGGTCACTTCCTTGGGCACCTGCAGCTCCGTGAGGTCGCCCAGGCCACGGCCCTGCGCGACGAGCCGGGCGAGCGAGATCGCCGACGAGGCCATCGACGGGTTGTAGGTGACCGTCGCCTTGAGCACGGTGTTGTCGGCCTTGATCGCCTCGATGGCGAGCTTCGAGCCGGCCCCGCCGACCATGAAGAACTCCGACCGGTTGGCCTGCTTGATGGCGGCGAGCACGCCGATGCCCTGGTCGTCGTCGTGGTTCCAGAGCGCGTCGATCTTCGGCAGCGCCTGGAGCAGCTGGGCCGCCTCACGCTGGCCGCTGTCCGAGGTGAACTCGGCCGAGCGACGGTTGTTCACCTTGAACCCGTACGTCGCCAGGGCCGCCGCGAAGCCGGCGCTGCGCTCGACGGTCAGCGGGATCTCCAGACCGGCGATCTCACCGATGATCGGGTTGGCGACGCCCTTGTCCTTGAGCTGCTTGCCGATGAAGTGCCCGGCGGAGACGCCCATGCCGTAGTTGTCGCCCTTGATGACCAGCCGCGAGGCCAGCGCGTCGGGGAAGACCCGGTCGAGGTTGACGATCGGGATGCCCGCCTGCATCGCCTGGAGGGCGACCGCGTTGACCTCCTTGCCGTCGTGCGGCAGCACGACGATGATGTCCGGCTTCTGGGCGATCAGCGTGCCGAGCGTGGAGCGCTGCGCCTCCGACGTCGTCCCGCCGTCGACCTCCTTGAGCTCGACGTCCGAGTAGGCGGCGGCCTGCGCCTTGGCGTTGGCATGGATCGCGCCCATCCAGCCGTGGTCGGCGGCCGGGGCGGAGAAGCCGATGACGACCTTCTTGCCCGGGGCGTTGTTGCCGGCGCCGTCTCCGGCGGCCTTGGTCTGCGTGCTGGCCGCCGGGGTCTCGTTGCTGGTGCAGGCGGTGAGCAGGGTGGCGGCGCCGACAGCGGCCCCACCGAAGAGCAAGCGACGGCGCGACAGGTCGCGACTGTGCTGGGTCATGACGACCTCCTGGGAACGGGATGGAGTTGTTGAGGGTGTGCGAGGTCCGGCCACTGTCGAAGGTCTCGACGTGGCCAGGAACAACGTGCGGTGCGTCAGGTTGTGGTGGTGAGCCTGTTCCGCGCGAGGAGCCGAGTGAAGGACTTGAACTGGAACTGCTGGACCAGGACGGCCGCGACGATGATGCCGCCCTTGACCATGTTCTGCGCCTCGATGGAGAGGCCGTTGATGGCGAAGAGGTTGGTGATGGTGGCAAAGATGATCACGCCGAGCAGCGAGCCGACGATCGTGCCCCGGCCACCGCTGAGCAGCGTCCCGCCGATGATCGCTGCGGCGATCGCGTCCAGCTCGTAGAGGTTCGCCATCGCCGCCTGGGCCGAGGTGGCCTGGGAGGTGAGCATGATGGCGGCGATGCCGCAGCAGAGGCCGGACAGCGCGTAGAGCAGCATGGTGTGCCGGCGGACGTTGATGCCGGCCAGCCGCGCGGCCTCCGGGTTGCCGCCGACGGCGATGGTGCGCCGACCGAAGGTCGTCCGGTTGAGCAGGATCCACCCGGCCACCACCACCGCGCCGAGGATGTAGACCAGGATCGGAATCCCGAGCACCTTGCGCGCCGCGATGTCGTTGATGAAGGTGCTGCTCGACACCTGGGTCTGCTTGTTGGAGATCGACGCCGCGAGCCCGCGCGCCGCCACCAGCATCGCGAGCGTCGCGATGAACGGCACCAGCCGCCCGTACGAGATGAGCACGCCGTTGACCAGACCAACGCAGATGCCGACCACGATGGCCGTGAAGATCATGCCTCCGGCGCCGTAGCTCTGGGTGGCCACCGTGGTGCACCAGACGCCGGCCAGCGCGACGATCGCCCCGACCGACAGGTCGATCCCGCCACCGATGATCACGAACGTCATGCCGACCGTGACGACGCCGACGACCGAGGCGAGCTGGAGGATGGCCAGGATGTTGTTCCAGACCCAGTTGGGGTCGCCGTAGAGGTCGGGCTTGGTGATCGCGCCGACCACGATGAGCGCGGCCAGCACCCCGACCAGGCCGAGGTTGCGCTTGACGCCGTCGCCGTTGTCACCGCGCCACCAGGAGAGCCGGCCCCTGGATGCCGCCTTGTCGCCGGCCACCGCCGTCTCGACCGGGTCCACCGGAGGCGACTGCGCCGGCAGCTGCGAGCGCTCCGGTGTCGCCGTGGGTGTGGGAGTCGCGTCGCTCATGCCGGTGCGCCTTCCATCAGGGACCCCGCCATCACGAGGTCGAGCACGGTGTTCTCGTCGAGTTCGCCGGCCGGGGCCTCGCGGACCACCCGGCCCTCCCGCATCACCAGCACCCGGTCGGCCAGGCCGAGCACCTCGGGCACCTCGCTGGAGACCAGCAGCACCCCGACGCCCTGCGCGGCCAACGCCCGAATGACCTGGTAGAGCTCGGCCCGGGCGCCCACGTCCACGCCCCGGGTGGGCTCGTCGAGCAGCAGCAGCCTGGTGCCGCCGAGCAGCCAGCGCCCGACCACCACCTTCTGCTGGTTGCCGCCGGAGAGGGTGCGTACGGGCCGACCGACATCCCGGGGCCGCAACTCCAGGCTCTCGGCGATCCGGTCGGCTTCGGCCCGTTCCTTGGCGGCGTCGGTGAAACCGAGCCGCGCGTACCGGCCGAAGGTGGCCAGCGTGACGTTGCGGTAGATCGGTTCGCCGAGCAGCAGCGCCTGGCTCTTGCGTTCCTCCGGTGCCATCCCCATGCCGGCCCGCACCGCGGAGCCGACGCCGGGACGCAGCACCCGCCCGTCCATCCGGACCGAGCCGGCCTCCGCGACGCGGGCGCCGTAGATGGTCTCCAACAACTCGGAGCGGCCGGAGCCGACCAGGCCCGCGATGCCGACGATCTCGCCGGCACGCACGTTCAGCGAGACGTCGGCGAACTCGCCGGCGCGGGTCAGCCCCTCCACCTGGAGCAGCTCGGCGCCGACGGTGTCGTCGGTCGGCCGGTCCGGGAAGACGTACTCGATGGTGCGCCCCGTCATCCGGCTGACCAGGTCGCGGGTCGGGGTGTCGCGCGCCGGCAGGTTCGCCGCCGTGGTCCGGCCGTCCTTGAGTACGGTGACCCGGTCGCCGATCTCGCGGATCTCCTCCAGGCGGTGGGAGATGTAGATGACCGCGATGCCCTGTGCGGTCAGCTCGCGGATGATCCGGAACAGGTTGCCGACCTCGTCGTGGGCCAGCACGGCGCTCGGCTCGTCCATGATGATCAGTCGCGCCTCGTGCGACAGCGCCCGCGCCATGCTGACGATCTGCTTGCCCGCCGCCGGCAGCGCCCGCACCATCCTTCCGGGCGGGATCTCGCCGTGGCCGAGCCGGCCGAGGATCTGCCGGGTGTGCCGGGCCATCCGGCCGCGTCGGACGAACCCGAAGCGGCGGTGCTCGTGGCCGAGGAAGGCGTTCTCCGCCACCGAGAGATCCTCGACGAGGTCGAGCTCCTGGTAGATGGTCGCGATGCCGGCGCGCATGGCGGCCTGCGGATTGGCGAAGGTGACCTGCTCGCCACGCCACTCGACCTCGCCGGAGTCCGGCTGGTGCACGCCGGCCAGCACCTTGATGAGGGTGGACTTGCCGGCGCCGTTCTGCCCGAGCAGGCAGTGCACCTCGCCGGCGCGCACCTCCAGCTGCACGCCGTCCAGGGCGCGTACGCCGGGGAAGGTCTTGACCACGTCGGTCAGGCGCAGGACGACCTCACCGGCGACGGTGTCGGCGGGGGCTTCGATCAGCGGCGCGTCGGCGTCGGTGGCCGTCGGCTCGGTGGCGGCGTTCTCCTCGGACTGGGCCACAGTCTCCTCCTCGCTCACGACGGTTTTCCGGCTCGCGACTGCGGGCTCATGAGGCCTCCGCGAAGGCGACGTCGCTGGCGAGCACCGCCGCGCCGGCGACCCCGGCCCGACCGCCGAGCTCGGAGAGCACGACCGGCAGGTTGCCGGTGGCCAGCGGCAGCGAGCGGCGGTAGACCACGCTGCGGATCTCGGCGAGCAGGATGTGCCCGAGTTGGGCCAGCCCGCCGCCGATCACGATCATCGACGGGTTGGTGAAGCTGACCAGGCCGGCGAGCACCCCGCCGACCCGCCGTCCGCCGTCCCGGATCAGCTGGATGCAGGTGACGTCCCCCTCGACGGCGCCCTCGGCGACGTCGAGAGCGGTCACCACGCCGCGCAGGGCCATCCGCTCGGCCAGCGCCGGCGACGACCCGCTGCGGGCGGCGGCGGTGGCGTCCTTGGCCAGCGCGGCGCCGCTGAACAGCGCCTCCAGGCAGCCGACGTTGCCGCAGGAGCACATCGGACCGTGCGCGTCGACCTGGATGTGGCCGATGTCCCCGGCGCAGCCGTCGGTGCCCCGGTAGACCTCGCCGGTGAGGTAGATCCCACACCCTATTCCGGTGCCGATCTTCACGAAGAGGAAGTCGTCCACCGAGTGCGCCACCCCGCCGTGTCGCTCCCCGATCGCCATGATGTTGACGTCGTTGTCGACCACCGCCGGGCAGCCGTGCTCCCGGCTGAGCAGCTCGCGCACCGGAAACCGGTCCCAGCCCGGCATGATCGGCGGCGAGACCGGGACGCCGTCGCGGAAGCTGACCGGGCCGGGCACGCCGATGCCGACCGCGTCCAGCCGCTCGTACGCGCCGTCGACCTTGGCCTTGTGCAGCAGCTCGTTGACCCGTTGCAGGGTCACCTTCGGTCCGTTGCGGATGTCGGCGGCCTCGGCGTAGTGCGCCACCGGTTCGAGCCGGCCGTTGACCACCTCGACGTCCATCGAGCTGGCGCCCAGGTCCACGGCCGCGAACCGCAGCTTCGGGTTCAGCTCGACCAGGGTGGAGCGACGTCCGCCCCGGGAGGCGGCGAGCCCGGCTTCGGCGACGTAGCCCAGCGCGACCAGTCGGTCCAGCTCAGCCAGCAGCCGCGGGCGCGGCATCTGGAGCCGGTCGGCCAGCTCGGCGCGGGACACGGCCCCCTCGTCGCGGAGTAACCGCAACAGCCGGACGTGCAGGGGGTCGACGGTCCGCACCCGGACTCACCTCTTCATTCGACTCGTTCACATCGGCGCAATGCCGATGTGTTGTGTCCGACACAGTAGGAGCGTTCCGAGTCGCCTGTCCAGAGCTTCAGCCATTCTGATGCCAACTTTTGTCCGGAAGAACAAAAGCTACTAGTCGATCAAGAAAAGGATCACCGGCTGCCCGGGTCCGCTCGCCCGGTGTGCCGCCTCCGGACATGCGACCGCCCCACCACCCGATACGCGGGCGGCGGGGCGGTCGGCGGGCGGCGGAGCGGTTGACTCGGACGGTCAGCGACGGCCGGCGGAGTTCCGCTTCTTCCTCAGCTTGCGGTCGTCGCGCAGCTCGACGTACGGCTCGTCGTCGACCGAGTGGCCGGCCGAGATGGCCCTGCTGCGCTCCAGCTCCGCGTCGAACTCGGCGCCCAGCAGGATCGCGATGTTGCTCAACCAGAGCCACACCAAGAAGATGATCACCCCGGCCAGCGCCCCGTAGGTCTTGTTGTACGAGCCGAAGTTGCTGACGTAGAAGGCGAACAGGCCGGAGATCACCAGCCAGATCACCACGGCCAGCACGCCACCCGGGCTGACCCAGCGGAACCCGCCGTGCCGCGCGTTCGGCGAGGCCCAGTAGAGGATGGCGAACATCAGGCTGACCAGGATCAGCAGCACCGGCCACTTGGCGATGTCCCACACCGTGACGGCCGTTGAGCCGAGGCCGATCGCGTCCCCGACCAACTCGGCGAGACGGCCGGTGAAGACCACGATCACCGCACTGGCCAGCAGCAGCACCCCGATCACCGCGGTCACACCGAGCCGGATCGGCAGCGTCTTCCAGATCGGCCGCCCCTCCGGCACGTCGTAGATGGTGTTCGAGGCGCGCATGAACGCGCCGATGTACCCGGATGCGGACCAGAACGCCGCCAGCAGACCGATGATCGCCGCGATGCTGGCCAGGCCGCCGTTCCTGTCGGCCGTGTCCAACGCGTCGGTGATGATCTGCCGGATGTTGCCCTCCGGCACCGCCTGGTTGACGGTGTCCGTGACGCCCTGGGTGGCGCTCTCGCCGAGCAGGCCCAGGATGGAGATCAACACCAGCAGCCCGGGGAAGATGGACAGCACTCCGTAATAGGTCAGCGCCGCCGCCCAGTCGGTGAGGCTGTCGTCCTGGAACTCGGTGATCGTGCGGCGTAACGCCGCCTTCCAGCCGCTGCCGGGCAGATCGGCGGGGCTGTCCGGCCCCTCGTCCGGGCCGACCGGCCCGCGAGCCGACTCACGCCCGGTGCCGGTGGAAGACTGGTCGGAGGCCATCGCCCCTCCTCATCGTCGTGGTGTCGCCTCCGACATGCCCCGAGGAGGGCGGCGCATAACCCCTACCGGTAGAGCAACCTGCCCATCCGGCGGGAGGCGACCAGCAGGCCCAGCGCGATCATCGCCAGCAGGTAGAGCACGTCGAGCAGCCAGAGCCAGCCGCCGGTGCCCAGCGCGACACCGCGGATCAGGTGCACCGACCGGTAGAGCGGGGTGACCTCGATCAGCCAGTGCAGCAGAGTCGGGTAGGCCTGGGCCGGCACGAACGTGCCGGAGAACAGGAAGAGCGTGAACTGGGCCGAGCCCATCAGGTCGAAATCCTGCCAGCTGCGCATGAAGGTGGACAGCGCCATGCCGAGCGCGCCGAACGCGAACCCGACCAGCACGGCGGCCGGCAGGGCGGTCACCGCCCGGGCGACCGTGGTCAGGCCCAGCGCGACCATCACCCCGAGGAAAGCAGCCGAGTAGGCGCTGCCCCGCAGCATCGCCCAGCCCAACTCGCCGAGCGCGATCTCGAACGGCCGTACCGGGGTGGCGATCACCCCGTCGTACAGCTTCATGTACTTCATCTTGCCGAAGAAGTTGAACGTGGTCTCCGCGAGCGCCCCGGTCATCGCCGAGGAGGCCAGCATCGCCGGGGCCACGAACTCGGCGTACGAGACCAGCCGCCCGTCGGGCAGCGGCAGGTCGCCGACCAGCGTGCCGACGCCCACCCCGATCGAGAGCAGGTAGAGCAGCGGCTCCACGAAGCCGGAGAGCAGCAGCAGCCAGTAGACCGACTTCAGCGCCGCGACGTTGCGCTCGACCACCGACGCCGACCGCCGGGACGCGGCGGAGACGTCGACCAGCCGAGGCAGGATCAGCGTGACCACGAGGACTCCCTAGACGACGAGCTTGCGACGGAACGCGCGCAGCGCCAGCAGCCAGCCGGCGAGCGACCAGGCCGCCAGGTAGAGCAGGTGCCCGACGATCGACCACTGTGGGGCGACGCCCAGCGTGGCCGCGCGGCAGAGGTCGACGGCGTGCCACAGCGGCGTCACGTACGCCAACCAGCGCAGCGCCTCGGGCAGCGACTCGACCGGGAAGAACACCCCGGCGAACAGCGTCATCGGAATGACGGCGAACCGGAACAGCATCGCCAGCCAACTGTCGCTGGACACCGACGCCGCGTACGCGAAGGTCGGCGCGGCCACGGCCAGCCCGAGCAGCGCCACCACCGGCAGGGTGACCACCGCCCACGGTGAGCGCAACGCCCCGAACAGCCCGGTGACCAGCAGGAACGCCACGATCGTGGTGAGCACCCGGAACAGCACGAAGGCCAGGTGCCCGGCCAGGATGTCGGCCACCCGCAGCGGCGCGGCGCTCTGCGCGAAGTATGTCTTGATCCACTGGAAGTTGCTGAACACCGGCCACGTCGAGTCACCGACGGTCACCTGGAGCGCGGTCGAGGCGATCAACCCGGGGACCAGCCAGTCGAGGTAGCGCACACCGCCGACGCCCTGGTCGATGTAGGCGCCGACGCCGAGCCCGAAGCCGAGCACGGTCAGCACCGGCAGCAGGAAAGAGGAGAACACCCCGGCCCGCCAGGTGCGCCGGTAACCCACCAGGAAGTAGTCGAACACGGCGAGCGCCGGCACCCGTGGCAGCGCGGGCCGAGCCCGCTCCCGCGTCGAACCCGCCACGCTCACCACGACCACCCCCGCCACACCACGCCGGTCACCCCGACCTTCCTACCCCCGGGGTACGACAGGCCGCCGGTCACCCTAGAACGCCAACCGCCGACCTGTCCCCCGGTTTCCGTCGGCGCGATGATCGACACGGCTTTCAGGATGTCGGGGTGTCAAAGCCGCCGCGACACCCCGACTTCCCGGAAGCCGAGTGAATCTAGGAGCGGATCGGAACGGCGCCGGTCGAGCCGGGCGATCACCTGCTGCTCGACCTCCTCCGCCGCGAAGAGCCCGGCACCGGCCAGGACGGCGCGCCGTGATCACTGGCGGCTCAGCAGCTCGACACGCGGGAAAGGTTGCTGCTGAACCGTCAACGATCGGACCGTGTCGACCTCGGCGGCGAAGCGCGGGCCGGTCACACCGGGCGGTGGGTGCGGACCAGCGCCTGCACGGCGTAGGCGAGCAGCAGCAGCCCCAGGCCGGTGCCGACCACCAGACCGGCGGACACCGCCGAGACGAGCGCGGTGACGAGGCCCGCCGCCGCCACCACGCACACCGCGACACCGAGCGGCCGGAGCAGCGGGTCCCGCAGCAGCGGAGCGAGCGGGAAGAAGTGCAGCCCGACCACCGCGCCGACCAGCACCGGGATGTATTCCGACCAATCGGCGGCGGCCAGCACGGCGGCGCCCAACCCGGCGGCGGCGAATTCGGCGACCACGATGAGCAGGTACCGCCGGTCGGTCGCCCGGTCCCGGGTTCCGCCGCCGGCGCCCCGGCTGCGGGAAGAAACCACGCCGCCCGCCACGGCGGTGAGCAGGGCGGCCACGCTGCCCACCACCAGCAGGGCGCGCAACGGCTGCTCCGCGGCCGGCACGCTGAACCAGACGGTGGCGAAGATGCCCAGGTACAGGGCGGTCAGCCCAGCCTGGTGCCGACTGTTGGTTTGCACATCGGACACGAAAACCCCCCGTTGTCAGCACCCGGTCGTGTGGACATGCCGACCCGGCCGCCCGATGCTACGCAAGATCACCCGGGCGGCGCACCCCCGTTCACGCGCCGCCCATTCCCTGGTCGTGGGGCGCCGACGCGGGTCAGTCGACCAGGGTGCGGCCGGTCAGGTGCAGGAAGACGTCCTCCAGGCCGCTGCGCCGCACCAGCACGTTGGCCGGAGTGAGCCCCAGCGCCGAGACCTCGGCGACCGCCGCGTCGCCGTCGGGCACATACAGCAGGACCCGGTCGGGTAGCACCTCGACCCGCTCGCCGAGCCCGTCGAGCTTGCCGGCGAACGGCTCCTGCGACTCGGCGGCGAAGCGAAGCTCGACCACCTCGCGGGTGGAGTGCTGCTCGATCAGCGCCCGGGGAGAACCCTCGGCGACGATCCGCCCGCCGTCCATCACCACCAGCCGGTCGCAGAGCTGCTCGGCCTCGTCCATGTAGTGCGTGGTGAGCACCAGCGTCACGCCCTGCTGCTTGAGCCGGAACAGCCGTTCCCAGACCAGGTGCCGGGCCTGCGGGTCGAGCCCCGTGGTCGGCTCGTCGAGCAGGACGATCTCCGGATCGTTGACCAGCGCGCGGGCGATGGTCAACCGACGCTTCATCCCGCCGGAGAGCGGGTCGACCTTGCTGTCGGCCCGCTCGGTGAGCTGGACGAAGTCGAGCAGCTCGGCGGCCCGCTCCCGGGCCGCCCGGCGGGAGATGCCGAAGTAGCGGGCGTAGACCGTGAGGTTCTCCCGGACGGTCAGCTCGGGGTCGAGATTGTCCAGCTGCGGGCAGACGCCGAGCCGGGCCCGGATCGCCGGCCCGTCGCGGACCGGGTCCATGTCGAGGATGCGCAGCTCGCCTCCGCTCGGTGGGGAGATGCAGCCGACCATCCGCATGGTGGAGGACTTGCCGGCGCCGTTCGGCCCCAGAAAGCCGAACGCCTCGCCCGAGCGCACGTCGACGTCGATGCCGTCCACGGCGGTGAAGTCACCGAACCGCTTCACCAGCCCGCGAGCCTGAATCAGTGGTCGCCCCGAAGTCACCGCCCGACCCTAGCTGCCGGGTCCGACAGCCCTCCAGGCAAATTCCACCAGGGACGACGGGACGGTGTCGACCTCCCGTCGCACCGGGATGAAACGCCCGTCGATGCCCCACCGGCCAGTGGATCGACGTGTATCGTCCGATCGTGTCGCCCACCCGTTCGCCCGACGGTTCGCCGCCACCCGCCCAGCCGGCCAACTCCCCCGCCGATGAGCCCGCACCGGGCGACGGCGGCGCACCACCCCGACCAAGAGCGGCCGAGGCCGGCGCGCCTGATTCGGCCGCCAACACCGACCAGGCCGGGCGGGCCAACCCGGCCGGCCGGACCGATCCGGCCGACCCGGCCGGGCAAGCCGAGCAGGCCGACCCGGTCAGGCAAGCCGAGCAGGCCGACCCGGCCGGGCAGACCGACCCGGTCAGGCAAGCCGACCCCGCCGGGCAGGCCGACCCGACCGGGCAGACCGACCCGGCCGGCAGCCAAGACCCGGGCGGGCGGGCCGACCAGATCGGGCGAGCCGACGACGAGGCCCGCGTCGACGCCGAACGGGCGACACGCGACCTGGCCGCCCAGTTCGAGGACGAGAAGCCGGGGCGGGTGCTGTCCGGGCCGGCCGGTCTGCTCCTCACCGCGGCGGCGCTGGCGGTCGGCGGGCTCGCCCTCTGGCAGGTGTTCCGTCCGCTGGCGCAGGGCAGCAAGTATTACCTGATCTTCTTCCTGGCCGGCGTACTGCCGCTGGTCTTCCTGGTCTACCCGGCCGACCTGCGGCTGGCCGCCCGGCTGCGGGCTCGGCTGCGTCGCACCCGCGGCGTCGACCGACCGGTCGGGCCGGGCCTGCCACACCCGGCGCCGGCGCGACCCACGGCGGTGGACTGGGCCCTGGTCGCCCTGGCGGTGGCCGGCTGCCTCTACCCGGTGCTGCCGATCTCGATCGGTACGGGCGGCGGCGGCTACAACGCCTTCCTCGACCGGCAGGGCCTGCTGGTGCCGATGGACCTGGTGATGGGCACCCTCCTGCTGCTCCTGCTGCTCGAGGCGTGCCGGCGGGCCACCGGGTGGATCCTGCCCGCGGTCTGCCTGCTGTTCCTCGGCTACGGCTACTACGGCGGCCTGCTGCCGCAGGCCTGGCCGGTCGCCCACGCGGGGCTCGACTTCAGCCAGCTGATCGACGCGTTCTACAACTCGGACAGCGGTTTCTACGGCACGCCGCTGGACGTGGCCGCCTCGTACATCGTGCTGTTCACCATCTACGGCGCGGTCCTGGAGCTCTCCGGAGCGGGGCGGTTCTTCGTCGAGCTGTCGGCGGCGGCGTTCCGCCGCTCGCGCACCGCCGCCGGGCGGACGGCGGTGGCCTCCGGCTTCCTCCTCGGCACCGTCTCCGGGTCCGGTGCCGCGACGACGGTGAGCATCGGCGCCGTCACCTGGCCGCTGCTGCGCCGCGCCGGCTATCCCCCGGAGCGGGCCGGCGGCATGCTCGCCGCGGCCGGGGTCGGCGCGATCCTCTCCCCGCCCACCCTGGGGGCGGCGGCGTTCATCATCGCCGAGTACCTCGGCGTCTCGTACCTCCAGGTGCTGGGTTGGGCCACCGTGCCGACGGTGCTCTACTACCTCGGCATCCTGCTCGCCGTGGAGATCGACGCCCGGCGCTCCGGCGTACGCCCGGTGGTGATCGACGTCAGCTCGCCGTGGCGCCTGCTGGCCCGCTTCGGCTACCACTTCGCCTCGCTGATCGCCATCGTCGTGCTCCTCGCGGTCGGCGTGTCCGCGACGAGGGCGGTCGTCCTCGCCACCATCCTGGCGCTCGCGCTCTCCTTCCTGGACCGGGCGCACCGGCTCACCCCGCCCCGGCTGGTCACCGCGCTCGTCACCGGCGTACGCGGGGTGCTCGCGGTGACCGCCGTCTGCGCCGCCGCCGGCATCATCACGGCGACCACCACGAAGACCGGCCTCGGGCCGCAGGCGGCGGCGCTGCTGATCGGCGGGGCCGAGGCGGTCACCTCGGACCCGACCCTCGTGCTGGTGCTCACCGCGCTGCTCGCGGCCGTCGCACTGAGCCTGCTGGGGCTCGCCGTGCCGGTCACCGCCTCGTTCGTGATCGGCTGGGTGATCGTCGGCCCGGCGCTGCTCGACCTGGGCGTGGCGGCGCCCGCGGCGGCGATGTTCGTCTTCTACTTCGCGGTCCTGTCCGAGGTGTCCCCACCGACCGCGCTCGCCGCGGTGGCCGCGGCCGCGGTCACCGGCGGCCGGCTGGTGCCGACCATGTGGCAGACCCTGCGGTACGCGCTGCCGGCCTACCTGACCCCGATCGCCTTCGTGATCACGCCGGCCGGGCTCGGGTTGCTCGGTATCGGCGGCGCGCGGCGGATCGCCTTCGCCGGCGTGGTCGTCGCGCTCAGCGTGGCCGTGCTCGCCGTCGCCGCCGGTGGTTGGTTGCCCGGCGTCGGCCCCGCCGGCGCCCCGGAGCGCGTGCTCGGCGCACTCGCCGGCGTCACCCTGCTCTGGCTCGAACCCGTGCCGGTCGCGGTCGGCGCCGCACTGGCCGCCGTCGCGGTGGCGGGAGTGCTCGTACGACGCGGAGCCGCCGGCCGGGCCGGCGGGCCGCGAGCCGGATCACCAGCCAACCTCCGGGAGGAGAAACTGTGAGACGAATCGACGTACGGCTCGTGGCGGGCCTGAGTGTGGTGGCTCTCGTCGCGGTCGGCGCGGCGGGTTGCGGGGGCCAGCAGGGCGGCGCGGCCAAGGACGACGCGGCCAGCGAGGTCACCTGTGAGGTGAGCCAGCAGACCCGGGTGGGCATCGCCACCGGCAACGCGACCGGCGTCTACTACGTGGTCGGCAACGCCCTGGCCGGGCAGCTGTCCGGGGCGACCGGTGGCAAGCTCACCGGCACCGCCGCGGAGACCGGCGCCTCGGTGCAGAACGTCGAGCAGCTGGTCAGCGGCCAGTACGACGTGGCGTTCTCCCTCTTCGACACGGCCGTCAACGCGGTGCAGGGCAAGGGCAGCTTCACCGCCCCGCAGCCGGTCGAGGCGCTCGCGCGCATCTACGACAACTACACCCAGGTCGTGGTCCGCAACGACGCTCAGATCGGCTCGGTGGCCGACATGCGGGGCAAGCGGATCTCCACGGGGTCGCCGAAGTCCGGCACGGAGGTGATCGCCAACCGGCTGCTGGAGGCGGCGGGCCTCGATCCGGCCAAGGACATCCGGGCACAGCGCCTCGACCTGACCAAGACGGTCGAGGGCATGAAGGACGGCAGCATCGACGGCTTCTTCTGGTCCGGTGGTCTGCCCACCGGCGGCCTGACCGACCTGTTCACCACCGCCGGCGACCGCGTGAAGTTCATCGACATCGCGTCTCTGCTGCCGAAGATGAACGAGTTGAGCCCCGCCTACCAGGCCGGGACGATCGGGCGGGACGCGTACCGGACGGCGGCGGACACCCCGACGATCGTCGTGCCGAACGTGCTGCTGGTCCGCAAGGACCTGGACGGCAACGTCGCCTGCGCGATCACCCGGACGGTGTTCGACAAGCGCGACGCCCTGGCCCAGGCGAACCCGGCGGCCCGGGGCATCTCCCTGGAGAACGCCCGCAAGACCGAGCCGGTTCCGCTGCACCGCGGCGCGGTCAAGGCGCTGGAGGGTCTCGGCGCCAACTGACCGGCACGGCGGGTCGGGCGGCCGGCGGGCCGCCCGACCGGCTAGCCGTCGACCGGCGCGGTGGCGGCGCGGGCGACGGCGACCAGGCGGTCCGTCTCGGCGAGCAGGTCATCGTCGTCCGGCGAGGTGCCGGGGTCGAGGCGGACGGTCCAGGTCAGACCGTCCACTCCGCCCACGCGTCGGGCCGCGACCCGGGCCGCGCCGCCGGGCACCGGGTGGTGTTCGGTGTACGCGACCGAGCGGGTCACCCGGGCCCGCACCTGGTGCGGCAACTCGCCCGGGTCGAGCAGCAGGTAGGTCTCGGCCGG
The DNA here is from genome assembly GCF_003667455.1 of Micromonospora sp. CV4. Classification (NCBI taxonomy): domain Bacteria; kingdom Bacillati; phylum Actinomycetota; class Actinomycetes; order Micromonosporales; family Micromonosporaceae; genus Micromonospora; species Micromonospora sp. CV4. Next base: position 15,554 of record NZ_RCVI01000312.1, read on the forward strand.
GCCGTCGGCGACCACCGTGTAGCCGTCGCGTTCGACGAGGGTCTCGGCGGGCGTGACGGTCAACTCCCGGCCGGACCAGACCGCCTTGAGGATGGCGTGCCACCCGAGCCGGTGCCCGGCGGCGCGACCCGGGCCGCGCCGCCGGGCACCGGGTGGTGTTCGGTGTACGCGACCGAGCGGGTCACCCGGGCCCGCACCTGGTGCGGCAACTCGCCCGGGTCGAGCAGCAGGTAGGTCTCGACCGGGCCG
>NZ_RCVI01000351.1:0-15592 GCF_003667455.1 Micromonospora sp. CV4
GGCCCGGGGTACGCCCCGACGCCGCCCTTCCCGCCGGCCGCGTGAGGTGCGCTCACTCCCACTCGATGGTGCCCGGCGGCTTGCTGGTCACGTCCAGCACCACCCGGTTCACCTCGGCCACCTCGTTGGTGATCCGGGTGGAGATGCGGGCGACCACCTCGTAGGGCAGTCGTGACCAGTCGGCGGTCATCGCGTCCTCGCTGGAGACCGGGCGCAGCACCACGGGATGCCCGTAGCTGCGCCCGTCGCCCTGCACGCCGACGCTGCGCACGTCGGCGAGCAGCACCACCGGGAACTGCCAGACGCCGCGGTCCAGACCGGCCGCGGTCAACTCCTCCCGGGCGATCAGGTCGGCCCGACGCAGCAGGTCGAGCCGCTCCTGGTCGACCGCGCCGATGATCCGGATGGCCAGGCCGGGGCCCGGGAACGGGTGCCGCCAGACCATCGCCTCGGGCAGGCCCAGCTCCAGGCCGAGCGCCCGGACCTCGTCCTTGAACAGCGTGCGCAGCGGCTCGACCAGCGCGAACTTCAGGTCCTCGGGGAGGCCGCCGACGTTGTGGTGGCTCTTGATGTTGGCGGTGCCGGTGCCGCCGCCGGACTCGACCACATCCGGGTAGAGGGTGCCCTGGACCAGGAACTCCACATCGCCGTGCGAGGCGATCTCGCGTGCGGCGGCCTCGAAGACCCGGATGAACTCCCGGCCGATGATCTTGCGCTTCTGCTCCGGGTCGGTCACGCCGGCCAGCGCGCCCAGGAACCGGTCCGCCGCGTCGACCACCTTCAGCTTGATGCCGGTGGCCGCCACGTAGTCCTTCTCGACCTGCTCCGCCTCGCCGGCACGCAGCAGGCCGTGGTCGACGAAGACGCAGGTGAGCTGGTCACCGACCGCCTTGTGCACGAGCGCCGCGGCGACCGCCGAGTCCACCCCGCCGGACAGGCCGCAGATGACCTCCTTGTCGCCGACCTGGGCGCGGATCCGGGCCACCTGCTCGTCGATGATGTTCTCAGCCGTCCACGTCGGCTCGATGCCGGCGATGTCGTACAGAAAGCGGGTCAGCATCTCCTGGCCGTGCGCGGTGTGCCCGACCTCCGGGTGGAACTGCACGCCCGCCCGGCGACCGGCGACGTCCTCGAACGCGGCCACCGGCGCGCCCGCCGACTCGGCGGTCACCGTGAAGCCCTCGGGCGCCTCGGTGACGCAGTCGCCGTGGCTCATCCAGACCGGCAGGTCGGCCGGCAGGTCGCGGAGCAGCACACCGGGGTCGAGCAGGCGGGGCCGCAGCGGGGTGCCGCCGTACTCGCGATTGCCCGTCCGCGCGACCGTTCCGCCGAGCGCCTGGGCCATCGCCTGGAAGCCGTAGCAGATGCCGAAGACCGGCACGTCGGCGGTGAACATGCCGGCGTCGATCTGCGGGGCGTCCGGCGCGTAGACGCTGGACGGGCCGCCGGAGAGGATGATCGCGGCCGGGTTCTTCGCCAGCATCTCGGCGACCGGCATCGAGTGCGGCACGATCTCGGAGTAGACCTTCGCCTCGCGGACCCGGCGGGCGATGAGCTGGGCGTACTGGGCTCCGAAGTCCACCACGAGGACGGGGCGAGGCAGGCTCATGTGCAGAAAGCCTACCGACAGTCACCGCCGCCCCCGGCACCGGCTCGCCCGCAGCGCGCCACCGGGTCGGGTCAGGGCCGCAGGGCGGCGGGAGCGCCGGCGGGGACGGCGGGGGTGCGCGGCGGGACCGGGTCCACCCGAAGGTACGGGCTGCCGAGCGGGGGGCGCGGGTCGGGCTGGTCCCGATTGGGCCAGAGGGACATGGCCCGCTCGGCCTGAGCGGTGATCGTCAGCGACGGGTTGACGCCGAGGTTGGCCGAGACCGCCGCGCCGTCCACCACGTGCAGCCCCGGGTGCCCGTACACCCGGTGGTAGGGATCGATCACGCCGTCGGCCGGGGTGGCCCCGATCACCGCGCCACCCAGGATGTGCGCGGTCATCGGGATGTCGAACGGCTCGGTGAGCGAGCCGCCGGGCGTACCGCCGATCTGCTCGGCCAGCAGCCGGGCGGCCGTGTTGCCGGCCGGGATCCAGGTCGGATTGGGCGCGCCGTGACCCGGGCCGGTGACCAGCCGGCGGCCGAGCGCGCCACGCCGCCACCGGGTGCTCAGCGAGTTGTCCGCCGACTGCATCACCAGGGCGATCACCGTCCGCTCCGACCAGCCACGCACCGAGAGCATCCGCGCGGCCAGGCCCGGCTGCCGCACGATGCTGCCCAGCCAGCGCCGGACCCGGTGCGGACCCCCGTCGACCAGCAGCGACTGGAGCAACCCCATCGCGTTGGACCCCCGCCCGTAGCGGACCGGCTCGACGTGCGTCTGCGGGTCGGGGTGGAACGAGCTGGTGATCGCCACCCCCTCGGTGAAGTCCAGCCGCTCCGACCGGGCACGCTGGCGCGGCACCGAGGCCCCCAGGATCGCCTCCGAGTTGGTCCGGGTCAGCTCGCCCAGGCGCGGCGAGAGCCCCGGCAACGCGCCGTCGGTCTTCATCGCGTGCAGCAGCCGCTGGGTGCCGAGCGCCCCGGCCGCGAAGACCACCTGGTCGGCCTGGAGCACCTGACGACGGCGACGCAGCCAGGCCCCGGTGCGTTCGGTGTGCACCTCGTACCCGCCGCCGGCGGCCGGCCGGACGGCCGTCACCGTGGTCAGCGGGTGCACGGTGGCCCCCAGCCGCTCGGCGAGCCAGAGGTAGTTCTTGACCAGCGTGTTCTTCGCCCCGTGCCGGCAGCCCGTCATGCACGAGCCGCAGTGCAGGCAGCCGGTGCGCTCCGGGCCGGCGCCACCGAAGTACGGGTCGGCGACCCGCTCGCCGGGGCGGCCGATGTGCACGCCGACCGGGGTGGCGTGGAAGGTGTGCCCCACCCCCATCCGCTCGGCCACCGCCCGCATGGCCCGGTCCGCGCCGGTGTCCACGGGGTACGTGGTGACGCCGAGCATCCGCTTCGCCTGGTCGTAGTGGCGGGCCAGCTCGTCGCGCCAGTCGGTGATGTCCCGCCACTGCGGGTCGGTGTAGAAGGCGGGCAGCGGCTCGTAGAGGGTGTTCGCGTAGACCAACGACCCGCCGCCCACCCCGGCTCCGGAGAGCACCAGCACGCCACCGCCGGATCGCCGGTCGGCAGGACGGAGCAGGGTGATCCGCTGGATGCCGTAGCAGCCCAGCTTCGGCGCCCACAGGAACCGGCGGGCGCGCCACGACGTCTGCGGGAACTCGTCGTCGGCGAACCGCCGGCCCGCCTCCAGCACGCCGACCGAGTAGCCCTTCTCGGCCAGCCGGAGCGCGGTGACGCTGCCGCCGAAGCCGGACCCGATGACGATCACGTCGTACCGCATGAACGCATCATTACCGGTGAGTAGCGCTCGCGCCAGCGGCAGTTTCGCGCGATCATGCTCCGGCCGACCGACCCGGCGCCTTCCGGCCGCAACCCGGAGCACCCGTCGGAGCGTTGTTCCGGATACGGGTGGAAGGAAATCCAAGATGGTCCTCGGATCGATGGCACCGCGTCGACGGTGGCTGCTGCTGGGGCTGGCGGCCCTCGCCATCGTCGCGCTGGTCGCGGCCGGGGCGGTGGTGGTCACCCGGCTGACCGGCGGCAGCACCCCCGAGGGTGCGGCACCGCCCGGCTCGCCGAGCGCGCCGCCGGCCGGCACACCCAGCGCCAGCCCGACCGGGCCGCCGCCGGGCGCCAACATCACCGGGCCACTGAACCTGCTGCTGGTCGGGGTGGACACCCGGGTCAGCGTGCCCGGCTGGGAGCCGCACGCCGACGCCGTGCTGGTGCTGCACGTGCCCAAGGGGCTGGGCCGGGCGTACCTCTTCTCGCTCCCCCGTGACCTGCTGGTGGACATCCCGGCGTTCCCGAAGGCCGACTACTCCGGCGGAAAGACCAAGCTCACCCACGCGATGAGCTTCGGCAGCCGGGTGCCGGGAAAGCCCAAGCAGCCGAGCGCCGCCCAGGGGTACGAGCTGCTGCGCAGCACGGTCAGCGGGTACACCGGTCTGCGCATCGACGCCGGCGCGGTGCTCACCTTCACCGGGTTCGACCGGCTGGTGACCGCCCTGGGCGGCGTGGACGTCTACATCGACCAGCGGGTCGAGTCACTGCACCGCCGGCCCGACGGCAAGTACCGCGAGAGCGCCCCCGGCGGGTACAAAGGGCCGCAGATGGTCTACGAGAAGGGCGACCGGCACCTCAACGGCTGGCAGGCGCTGGACTACGCGCGGCAGCGCTACATCACCGGCGGCGACTACGCCCGGCAGCGCCACCAGCAGCAGCTGATCCGCGCGTTGACCCGCAAGATCCTGGACGAGGGACTGGCCCGGCAGCCCGAGCGGGTCGACCAGGTGGTCGCCGCGCTGGGCGACACCCTGATCTACGTGGGCGGCCGGCGCATCGTCGACCTGGCGTACGCGCTCAGCAACGTCCCGGAGGACCGGTTCGTGCTGGTCGGCCTGCCCGGCTCGGGCGTCGGCAAGGGCAGCGCCTACCGCGGCGAACAGCTCACCAGCGTCGGCCGAAAGTTCATCACCGAGCTGCGCGCCGGTCGCGCCGACGCCTACCTGGCCGCCCATCCCACCCTGCGCGTCAAGGCCTGACCCCGTTCCCCGCGATCGCACCGGATCGCGGGGAACGGGTCGGGATCAGAGGGCCTTGGGGGTGGGAGGCTTCTTCGTGCCGTAGAGCCAGGCGTCGAAGACGGCGTCGAGTCGCTTGCCGGAGATGCGCTCGGCGAGGGCGACGAACTCGGCGGTGGTGGCGGTGCCGTTGCGCTTCTCCGCCGCCCAGGTCTTGACGATCTTGAAGAACGCCTTGTCGCCGACGGCCACCCGCAGCGCGTGCAGGGTCATCCCGCCGCGCTGGTAGACCGACTCGCTGAACAGCTCCTTCGCACCGGGCCGGCCCGGCGGCGTCTTCCACACCTGCGCCGGCACCCGCGCGTACCGGATGTCGAACGCCTGCTCGGCGGTGTACTCCTTGGTGTGCTCGGCCCAGAGCCACTCCGCGTACGTGGCGAAGCCCTCGTTGAGCCAGATGTCCTCCCACTTGGCCAGCGCCACGCTGTCGCCGAACCACTGGTGGGCCAGCTCGTGCGCGACCACCTCGGTGTTCTCGCCCTGCCGGAAGAAGCTGGCGGCGTAGACCGGGCGGCTCTGCGTCTCCAGGGCGTAGCCGATGCGGCTGTCGGAGACCACCACACCGCCGTACGCGTCGAACGGGTACGGCCCGAACACGCTCTCCAGGTAGTCGGCCACCTTGACGGTCTTCGCGATCGACGCGTCCGCCGCGCCCTTGGCCACCTTCGTGGTGACCGCGCTGTACACCGGTCGTCCCTTGTGCTCACCGGTGGTGATCCGGAACTTGCCGATCACCAGCGTGCTCAGGTAGCTGGCCATCGGCGACTTCTCCGACCACTTCCAGGTGGTCCAGCCGTCCTTGCTGGTCTTGCCGCCGGGTACGCCGTTGCTGACGGCGGTCACGCCGTCCGGTACGGTGATCTCGAAGTCGTAGGCCGCCTTGTCGGAGGGGTGGTCGTTGACCGGGAACCAGGTGCTCGCGGACTCGGGCTGACCGAGCGCGATGGCGCCGTCGGTGGTGTGCAGGAACCCGCCGTCGCCGAGCACCTCGTTCTTCAACGGCTTCGGCTCCCCCTCGTACCCGATCTCGGCGACGAAGCCGTTGCCGGCGATCAGGCCGGCGGCCGGCTTGATCACCAGCTCGTTCTTCTCCCGGGTGTGGGTGGCCGGGGCGCCGTCCACGGTGACCGACTTGACGGTCAGGCCGGCCAGGTCGAGGTTGAACGTCGACAGGTCGGCGGTCGCGGTTGCCTGCACCGTGGCCGTGCCGGTCAGGTGGTCCTTCGCCGGGTCGTAGCGCACCTTGACGGTGTACCGCCCGACGTCGTAGCCGCCGTTGCCGTAGGTGGGGAAGTAGGCGTCACCGACCCCGGCCGCGCCGGGAGTGAACGTCCGCGACGGCGTCGGGGAAGCGTTCGCTGTCGGCGCCGCCTCCGGGGCCGCCGAGTCGCATCCGGACAGCGCGAGCGCCCCGGTCACCAGCAGACCGACGCCAACCCGCAGCCTGCGCCCCGTCACCCACATCACGAGCCCTCCCCAGTACGGCGGAGGCGGCCTGCGCCGCTCCACGCGAAGGGCGCCTGCCCGCCGATCGCAGGCGGCAGCCTATCGACCGACGATCACGGGCCCGTCACGGCAGGGTGGGCGCCGCGCCGCCCACCAACCAGGCGTCGAAGAGCGGGCGCAACTGCCGGTTCGCCACCCGCTCCGCCAGCGCCACGAAGTCCGACGTGGTGGCGTTGCCCGCCGCCCGCTCATCGGTCCAGGTGCGCAGAATGCGGAAGAAGGTGTCGTCGCCGACGGTGCGACGCAGCGCGTGCACGGCGAGCGCGCCGCGCTTGTAGACGGCGGTGCCGAACATCCGCTCCCGGCCCGGCTCGACCGACGGCTGCGACCAGTCGGTCGCCGCGTACTGGAGCTCGAAGTTGCGCTGCGCGGTGCGGCCGCCGTCGTGCTCCTCCCACAGCCACTCCGCGTAGCTGGCGAAGCCCTCGTTGAGCCAGATGTCTCCCCACCTGCTGAGCGACACGCTGTCGCCGAACCACTGGTGGGCCAGCTCGTGCGCGACCACGCCCAGGTTGGGCCGGTCGTCGGCGAAGAAGGCCGGCCCGTAGACCGGTCGGGACTGGGTCTCCAACGCGTAGCCGATCCGGTCGTCGGCGACCACGATCCCGCCGTACGAGTCGAACGGGTACGGGCCGAAGCGCGTGGCCAGGAAGTCGGCGATCTCGCCGGTCCGGGCCAGGGAGCCGGCCGCGCCACCGGTCGCCGGCAGGCTCGCCGCGACCGCGGTGACCATCGGGCGGCCGGCGTGACTGCCGCTCACCACCCGGTAGTCGCCGATCACCAGCGTGGTCAGGTAGCTGGCCATCGGCGCCTTCTCCGACCACGTCCAGGTGGTCCAGCCGTCCCTGCTGGTCTTCGGCCCGGGCACCCCGTTGCTCAGCGCGGACAGGCCGTCCGGGACGGTCACCGCGAGGTCGTAGCCGGCCTTGTCGGACGGGTGGTCGTTGACCGGGAACCAGGTGGCGGCGGAGTCCGGTTGGCCGAGCGCGACCGCTCCGTCGGCGGTGTGCAGGAAACCGCCGCTGCCCAGTTCCCCGTCGGTGCTGGCGGTGGGCACGCCCGCGTACTCCACCACCGCCGTGAACGGCCGGCCGCGTGGCAGCCCGTCGTGCGGAGTCACCGTCAGCTCGCCGTCGTCGCGGCGGTGCTCGGCCGGGGCGCCGCCGACGGTGACCGCGCCGACGTCGAGCCCGGCAAGGTCCAGATTGAACCGGGACAGGTCCTGGGTGGCGGTCGCCGTGATGGTGGCCCGGCCGGTCAGCCGGTCGGTCGCCGGGTCGTAGCGGACGTCCAGGCCGTAGTGCGTGACGTCGTAGCCGCCGTTGCCGCGCCCCGGGACGTACGGGTCTCCGGCGTCGACGGCGCCGGGCCGGAACCCGTCGTCGTCGCGGGTGCAGCCGGCCGCGCCCACCGCCATCGCACAGCTCACCGCGGTGACGGCGACGGCGAGCCGGTGGCGGGCGGACGTCCGTCCGGTCAGGACCATGGGCACTCCTCCTGCGGCCTCCCGGGTCACGACGAGCCTAGCCAGCGCCGGCGGGCAGGAGGCCCGTATCGAAGACCATCAGTTGCTTTCGTTGAATCCAACAAAAGTTGGCTCTGATCAATACTTTCTTTCGGCTTCGACCGACGTTAGTGTCTGTCTCCAAGATGTAACGCGTCCGGAACATTCACACCGGTGGAGTCGGGACGGAACAACCGTTCCGTCCGCACACGGCGTGGACCTGCCCCTTCGACCTCGCGGCACCGCACACTCCGGCCCCGCCGGAAATGCGGAACGGTCGCTCGACGGCGCCCCGCGACCTGACTCTCGTCGCACCTCTGCTGATCGTCATCGACGGCGACCGCCGTCGCGAAAGGTGGAACAGATGCCAGATCACACCGCACCCGACGCCTCCTCTCCCGGCCGGCTCAGCCGCCGGTCCCTGCTCGCCGCCTCGGCCGGCGCAGCCGCCGCGCTCGGAGCGGCCGGCCTGCCCGTCCTCGCGACCGGCACCCCCGCGCTCGCCGACCCCAAGGACAAGGGGAAGAGCAAGCTGCGGGTCGAACCGCTGATCCCGGCGAAGAACCGCGGCATCATCCTCTACAGCGTCCGGGACCGGATCTCCGCCGCGCCCGACGACAGCGGCGTGCCGTACGGCTTCGAGCGGGTTCTCGCCCGGCTCGCCGAGATCGGCTACAAGGAGATCGAGTTCGCCGGCTACACCCAGAGCACGGAGATCCTCGGCCGGCAGATCACCCCGCGGGAGATCCGCAAGATCCTCGACGACAACGGACTGGTGGCCAACGGCACCCACGCCTCGATCCAGCCGGCCACCTTCCAGCAGCAGCTGGACATCGCCGAGGAACTCGGCATGAAGAACATCGGCACCGGCAGCGACCCGACCAACAGCGCGTACAAGGCCGAGTGGGACGCCGCCGCGGACATCTGGAACGAGCTGGGCCGGCAGGCCCGGGCGCGCGGCATGCGGCTCTACACCCACAACCACGACGCCGCGTACAGCTTCCTGATCGACCGTGGCCCACGCGACGACCAGGGCCGGCAGACCCGATCCTCCGGCATCCGCCGGCTCGAATACTTCTTCGAGATCACCGACCCGCGGTACGTCTTCTTCGAACTGGACATCTACTGGGCCTACGTGGCCCGCTACAAGCACCAGAAGTACGTCGACCCGGCGGGCCGCGAGGTGACCGACCTGTTCGACCCGATCCTCACCGTGGCCGACCGGACCACCCGGTTCCCGCTCTTCCACGCCAAGGACGGCGACCGGGACACCAGCGTGCCCAACGGCTACCAGATGACCCCGCTGGGCGAGGGCGACCTCAACTTCCAGCAGTTCTTCCAGACCATCGGCGAGCGGGACTTCCACCACGCCAACTGGGAGATGGACACCGCCCCCGGCGGCACCGAGAACAAGAGCCAGTCCCTGGACTTCGCGGCGACCAGCTACCGCAACATGTCCGACCTGACCATCTACCTCAAGAAGTAGCCGCCGGCGCGGCCCGGGTTCACCGGGGGCGCACACCCCCCGGTACGACGGAGGCCGGCCCCGCGACGAGGCGGGGCCGGCCTTCCGACGTGCGGAGAACGGGGTCAGCGATCGAGAACCAGGCCGACCTTCTGGAACTCCTTGAGGTCGCGGTAACCGCACTTGGCCATCGCCCGGCGCAGCCCGCCGAACAGGTTCAGCTGGCCGTCGGCCTCGTCGGCCGGGCCGAAGAGCAGCTGCTCCATCGAGCCGATCGGATCGCCGGAGACCTCGAACGCGCCCCGCGGCAGCGACGGGTGGCTGGCCGCCGAGTGCCACCAGGCACCACCGGCGGGCGCCTCCTCGCAGAGCGACAGCGGCTCGCCGAGCATCACCGCGTCCGCGCCGCAGCCGAGCGCCTTGGCGATGTCACCCGAGGTCTGGATGTCGCCGTCGGCGATCAGGTGCACGTACCGGCCGCCGGTCTCGTCGAGGTAGTCCCGCCGGGCCGCCGCCGCGTCGGCGATCGCGGTGGCCATCGGCACGCGGATGCCCAGCACCGACTCGGTGGTCGACCACTCGTCGCCACCGATGCCCACGATCACGCCGGCCGCGCCGGTCCGCATCAGGTGCAGCGCGGTCTTGTAGTCCGTGCAGCCGCCGACGATCACCGGCAGGTCGAGGTCGGCGATGAACTCCTTGAGGTTCAACGGCTCGTCGGTGGTCGACACGTGCTCGGCCGAGACGATGGTGCCCTGGATGACCAGGATGTCCACCCCGGCGTCCAGGATCACCGGCGCCAGCGCCAGGGTGTGCTGCGGGGAGACCCGCACCGCCACCGTGCCGCCACCGGCGCGCAGCTCGCGGACCCGCTCGGCGATCAGGTCGGGGCGGATCGGCTCCGCGTACACCTCCTGGAGCCGCTTGGTGGCGCGGGCGTCCTCGTCGAGGCCGGCCAGCTCCTCCAGCACCTTGGTCGGGTTCTCGTAGCGGGTCCACAGCCCCTCGACGTTGAGCACGCCGAGGCCGCCCAGCTCACCGAGCCGGACCGCCGACGCGGGGCTCATCGTGGCGTCGGAGGGGTGGCCGACGCACGGGATGTTGAACGGGTACGCGTCCAGCTGCCAGGCGGTCGAGACGTCGTCGACGTCCCGGGTCCGGCGGCTCGGCACGATGGCGATGTCGTCCAGGTGGTAGCCGCGCTGCGCGGTCTTGCCCAGCCCGATCTCGACCACGTCACGCATGGGGGACTCCAGATTGTTGGGGGATGGTCAGCGGGAGTGGTAGTTGGGCGCCTCGACGGTCATCTGGATGTCGTGCGGGTGGCTCTCCTTGAGCCCGGCCGCCGTGATCCGGATCAGCTGGCCACGCCGGTGCAGCTCGGGGATGCTCTCCGCGCCGACGTACCCCATCGCGGCCCGCAGCCCGCCGGTGAGCTGGTGGGCGACCGCGGACAGGGGACCCCGGTAGGGCACCTGACCCTCGACGCCCTCGGGGACCAGCTTGTCCTCGGCGAGCACGTCCTGCTGGAAGTACCGGTCCTTCGAGTACGACTTGGCCTGCCCCCGGGACTGCATCGCGCCGAGCGAGCCCATCCCGCGGTACGCCTTGTACTGCTTGCCGTTGATGAAGATCAGCTCGCCGGGGCTCTCCTCGCAACCGGCCAGCAGGCTGCCGAGCATCACCGTGTCGGCGCCGGCCACCAGCGCCTTGGCGATGTCGCCCGAGTATTGGATGCCGCCGTCGCCGATCACCGGCACGCCGGCCGGACGCGCGGCCCGGGCCGCCTCCATGATCGCGGTGATCTGCGGGACGCCGACCCCGGCGACGATCCGGGTGGTGCAGATCGCGCCCGGACCCACACCGACCTTGATTCCGTCGGCGCCGGCGTCGACCAGCGCCTTCGCGCCGGCGTAGGTGGCCACGTTGCCGCCCACGATGTCGATGCCGACGTCCTTCTTGAGCTGGCGGACCATGTCCAGCACGGCCCGCTGGTGGCCGTGCGCGGTGTCCACGATCAGCACGTCGACGCCCGCGTCGACCAGGGTGCGGGCCCGCTTGTACGCGTCCTCGCCGACCCCGACGGCGGCGGCCACCCGCAGCCGGCCCGCCTCGTCCTTGGTGGCGTTCGGGTACTGCTCGCTCTTGGTGAAGTCCTTGACGGTGATCAGCCCGCGCAGCCGGCCCGAGTCGTCGACGATCGGCAGCTTCTCGACCTTGTGCCGGCGCAGCAGCTCCAGGGCCTCGTCCTTGCTCACCCCGACCCGGGCGGTGACCAGCGGGGGCCGGGTCATGATCTCGTGCACCGGGGTGTCCGGCTCGGAGACGAAGCGCATGTCGCGGTTGGTGACGATGCCGACGAGCTGGCCGTCGCCGTCCACCACCGGCACGCCGGAGATCCGGTACCGCCCGCACAGCTCGTCGACCTCGCGCAGGGTGTCGTTCGGGCTGGCGGTCACCGGGTTGGTGATCATGCCGGACTCGGAGCGCTTGACCAGGTCGACCTGGAGGGCCTGGTCCTCCAGGGAGAGGTTGCGGTGCAGCACCCCGATGCCGCCCTGACGGGCCATGGCGATCGCCATCCGCGCCTCGGTGACGGTGTCCATCGCGCTGGAGAGCAGCGGGACGGTCAGTTCGATCCCGCGGGTGAGCCGGGTGCGGGTGTTGACCCGGCTGGGAACGACGTCCGACTCGCCCGGCTGGAGCAGAACGTCGTCGAAGGTGAGCCCGAGCGGAACCACCCGGGCCGAGCCGGCCGGCAGCTCGGGCAGGTGGCCGCCCAGCTCGGCGTGCTCGGCGCCGGCCGGAAGGTCGGTGCTGGGCGAATTTTCCACGATTGCTCCCCTGAGCTGCTCGGATCGACTTCAGCGAGGTGGCGCGGGCGGGCACCGGAACGCGCCACGGTGCCGGCGCGTCGTCCCATCGTACCCAGTGAGCTGGGCGACTCCTTCGGTGGCGGGCCGGCCCGGCGCGCGCCCCGGGGGCGGACGCTCCCGCCGTCTTGGGTCTACGGTGAGGGGGTGCACGACGAGCCCATCGACCCGTTCAACGGCGACCCGGCCGATCCGACCGCGGGGCTGGACGACCCGGGCGACGACGCGACGCCGGATCCGCTGACCGACGTCGAGCGGCAGGATGTGCTGGAGGACCTCGCCGACCTGGAGATCTACCAGGCGCTGCTGGCACCCATCGGGGTGCGCGGGCTGGTGATCGAATGCGAGGACTGTCGGGAGCCGCACTACTTCGACTGGGACCTGCTCCGGGGCAACCTGCGACACCTGCTCAACTCGGGCCGGCCCCGGGTGCACGAGCCGGCGTACGACCCGGACCCGGACCACTACGTGACCTGGGACTACGCCCGCGGGTACGCCGACGGGGTGCACGACACCCTGACCGAGGGCACCGAGGACGAAGCGGGCACGTCCCCCTCCACCGACTGACCACGCGGTGACCGCGCCGGTGTTCGAGCCGGCAGGATCGTGCGGCGACAAGGAAACAGTGGCCTCCCGGTTCGGGGAGACCACTGCATCACGGTCAGGCGCGCGCCGCGGCTGACTGGTGGATCAGGCGACCAGGCCGGCGCGGAACCCGGCGGCCACGGCGTGCGCCCGGTCCCGGGCGCCGAGCTTGCGGAACAGCCGACGGGCGTGGGTCTTGACGGTGTCCTCCGAGACGAACAGCTCCCGGCCGATCTCCGCGTTGCTCTTGCCCTCGGCCATTCCCAGCAGCACCTGGAGCTCCCGCTCGGTGAGCCCGATCGACGCCCGGGCGGGCCGGGCGCTCGGGGCGGGCCGGGGCGGCTCGGTCTGGTCGGCTTCCGGCTCACCGTTCGGCGACTCGACCTCGTCGTCGCCGCGCTGCACCGGCACGGACGGCACACCCGCCGGCCCCTCGTTGGGCGGGGCACCCCGGCCGGGCTCACCCGCGCCGCGTACCGACGGCGCGGAGCGCCCGCCGACCGCCGCGGTGTCCCGGGCCGGATCGGTGATCCGTTGCCGGGACGCCCGGCCGGGCGCGGTGAGCAGCAGCAGTGCCTTGGCCACGGCGCTGGTCAGGTCGTGGTCGGCATTCTGGATGAGGCCCCGGGCACCGGCGCTGATGGTGGCCGCCGCCGCCTCGGCCTCCTCGGCGCCGAGCAGCACCACCGCGGCCTGCGGGGCGCGGGCCAGGACCCGGCGGACGAAGCCCGCGCTGTCCGGCCGGGTGAGGGCCGTGTCGGCCAGCACCACGTCGGCCGGCCGCTCGGCCAGCCGCAGCATCACCTCGGGATCGGAGACGGCGGTACGAACGATCGCGGACAGACCCAGCCGCGCGGCGGCCGAGGTCAGGTGCTGGGCCGCGAGTGGTGTCCGAACGCACACAAGAACGGTACGCACAGTGATCTCCTTTCCGTCAACGAGCAGACCATGACGGGGTCGGCTGGGGAGGGGGTTCCCGGCAATCCTCCGAACTTTTCCGACAGATAGGGCAAAAGCCGCAATATCCAGGGCGTTCTCGATCACAGACGTGTGAGTCGGGTACAGCCCGGGTACCGAGAAATCCAGGCCGGGAACGGTGCGCCTGCGCGGCCCGCCGCCCGGAAGCCGGCCACAAGGATCTCGCGGTGCCGCGCGGGAGGAGGGGTGCTGATGTCGAACGTACGTAGACTGCCCGGACCCATCGTCGATCTCTGGGACTGGCAGCGGCTCGGTGCCTGCCGAGGGCGGGACAGCGCCCAGTTCTTCCACCCCGACGGCGAGCGGGGTTCCTCCCGACTGCGTCGGGAGTCCGCCGCCAAGTCCGTCTGCCGCGCCTGCCCGGTCCGTGCCGAGTGCGCCGCGCACGCCCTGTCGGTCCGCGAGCCGTACGGCGTGTGGGGCGGCTTCAGCGAGTCCGAGCGGCTGCGCCTGCTCGCCGTCGGCTGGGAGGACCTGGCGGACCGCCGGCAGTCCCGGGTCGACGTGGCACGCCTGGAGGCCCGGCTGGGCCGCCCGCACAAGTCCACCGTCCCGGCCCAGCGGAACGTCGCCTGACCCCGGGCACACCCCCCTCGAACGAGCCGCGAACCGCGCCCCGACCCGGGGCGCGGTTCGCGCCTTCCCGCCGCAGGCGCGCTTTGCGCCTTCCCGGCCGCGGGCGCGCTTTGCGCCTTCCCGGCCGCGGGCGCGGCTTGGCGCCTTCCCGGCCGCAGGCGCGCATTGCCGCCTTCCCAGCCGCAGGCGCGGCTTGGCGCCCTCCCAGCCGCAGGCGCGCATTGCCGCCCTCCCGCTGCGGGCGCCGCAGATCTTGGACAGTTTCCGTTCGTGCGGAACGGAAACTGTCCAAGATCTCCACGTGCGGCCCCGCACCGCCGCGCGGCCCGCCTCAACCGGCGGGAACCGGGGTGCTCAGCGGACGGTGACGGTGACCGTGTGCCAGCCGGTGGCGCCGTCCGGGACGACGCCCTGCTTACGCTCGGTCTGGGTCGCACCGGTCGCGTCGGTCGCCCGGACCTGGAGCCGGTGCTCACCCGGCGTGGCGTCCCAGCGCCACGACCACTGCACCCAGGTGTCCACCGACACCGTCGGGGCCAGTTCCGCCTCCTGCCAGGGCCCGCCGTCGACGCGTACCTCGACTCGGCGGATGCCCCGGTGCTGCGCCCACGCCACCCCGGCAACGGTGACCGGGCCGGTCGTCAGCCGGTTGCGCGCCCGGGGCGCGTCGATCCGCGACTGGGTCTTGATCGGCCCCTCGACGGACCAGCCCCGCGGCACCCAGTACGCGTCGAAGTCGGCGAATCGGGTCAGCTCCAGCTCGGTCACCCACTTGCAGGCGGACACGTAGCCGTAGAGGCCGGGCACCACCACCCGGACCGGGAAGCCGTGCTCGACCGGCAGTGGCTCGCCGTTCATGCCGATCGCCAGCAGCGCGTCCCGCCCGTCGCGGAGCGCCGCGGTGGGGGTGCCGCACGTCCAGCCGTCGACCGAACGGCCGACGACCTGGTCGGCGTCCTCCTCCGGCTCGACCTCGTCGAGCAGCTCGCGCAGGGGTACGCCGAGCCAGCGCGCGTTGCCGATCAGGTCCCCACCCACCTCGTTGGAGACGCAGGCCAGCGTGATGTACCGCTCGACCAGCGGCCGGGCCAGCAGGTCGGCGTAGCTGTAGGTGCGCTCGGTACGGACCCGCCCGTGGATCCGCAGCCGCCAGGTCGCCGGGTCCACCTGCGGCACCACCAACGCGGTGTCGATGCGGTAGAACCCGAAGTTCGGGGTGACGTACGGCGCGAGCTGGGCCATCGAGAGGTCCGCGCCCGCCGGCAGGGCCGGTGCGGGGACGGCCGGCGCGGGCAGCCGGATCGCCTCCCGGGCGGCGGACACGCCGCGCCGCCCGGCCAGCCAGCGCCCGCCGAGACCGGCCACCGTGGCGGTGCCGAGCAGCACCCCGGCGCTGGTGAGGAACCGCCGCCGGGACTCCGGGT